>DATDTY010000043.1 GCA_035290625.1 Candidatus Nanoarchaeia archaeon | reverse complement strand
GGTTGTTGAAAATTTGGTTGAGGGAGAAGCAATTCATTGAGTTAAGTGTTAAGTGAGGGAACGATTTTGAAAAAAAGGGTGATCAAAGGAGGTTGTGTATGAGATTCTCCTCTACTCTTCCTAGAGCGTATTCTGCGTATTCAGTTCTTTCTGATCAAGCATCCAAAAAAGATCAAAAAAAGGAGGTTCTAAAATGAGGTTTAACAAAGCGTTCTTGATGGTACTATTATTGACGATGGTTGCAAGCATGGCAGCTGTTTCTGTGTTTGCGAACGAAGAGGCAAATTTCACACTCACTAATGTCAGGAAGGTAAATCCTGGAAAAGACACTTCAAATGTTAATAGGGTGGCAGGCATATGGTACCTCAACAACGCAACCTATATATTTAATTTCACCATAGGCAATGAAAATCGTACACAGAATGTTACAAATGTCACAATCATTATGCCAAATGGGTTTACCTACGTAGATGGTTCAAACAACACCGATGCAGGCATTGTTATAAACTTTACAATAACTGAAACTGAAAGTGGTAATGCATCAAAGCGCGTTCTTCAATGGGTAAATGCGACTACAACAGATTCACACGTTATACCATCCAACGCTTCCAGATGGTTTGCTTTCAATGCAACCCTCGCATTGCCTAACTCCAGCGATGCTACAGATGTTAACGCTTCTGTAATCCTAAAAATAAGTGGTCCGGGTGAACTGGGTGACTTGGAACATTCTATCAATAGTTCCACCATAGCAACCAACACCACCAACTTTACAATAGATAACTCTTATCCTACTTTAGCATTAGCGCAAACATCCACCTCTGATGCTTTTGCGCATATATTTACATCAACCGCAAGAACAATAAATGTGACGTTTAGCGAAGCAATAGTTAACGGAACATTCCTGAATAACTCTATTTATATCGTATTTGACGGAGCAGAACACAATCCTGTAACTATAATAGGGGTTGGCCAAAATTCATCTAAGCTTTCACTCAATTTCACTGCCGATCAAGTATTCCCTGCCAATGCAACTCCAGTTGTTGCGATTAACATTAGTAGTCTAAGCGCACTAAACATCACAGACCTTGCTGGAAACCAGCTTAATCCACTCCAAGTGCGGAACGACTCGCTGAATGCAACAGCACCTGACCGCATCCGGCCAAACATGCTAATCACAGGGCTCACCTATGACGCAAACACCACCTCAAGAAACCTTACCCTTACATTTAACGAGCCAGTGACACTCCTCAACTGTTCAGGTATAGTCTTGCTGGATAATGTGACTACAGGAAACACCCTCACCCTTAATCAGGCAAATTGTACGACAACACAAGACAAATCCGCCTCAAACCAATCAGTTATAAGTCTGTCGCAGGAATACGCAGCAATAATCAATGGTTGGAAGACAACAGGCCTAAATATATCAGTGAACAAGACAACCTACAACGATTCCAGTAACAACGCAGTATATGACATTATAGCAGATAACGACACAATTGTTACCATGACAATGGACACAACAATCCCCACGCTCCTTAACACAACCTATAACCATCAGACCAGGAACTTAACATTCGTATTCAGTGAGATTGTAGACCTTCGATCTCTTGATCTAAACTCCTCAACTGTTCTTTTGAGCAATAAGCAGAATATCACGGCAGAAGGAAACAATTCAGCAGGAGGTGTCACTCTCGCCCTTAATGGGACCGGAGATAATGCCGCTATAGTAAGCTTAACAAATGATACTGTTGCAGGACGATCAACTTTAATTATAGCACTTCCTGATGTGAAGGTCTACAACATTTCAACCTGGAGAACAGACACTATCTATTTATCTGCATCAAATGACACAATAAGGGACATGAATGGAAACGGCCTGCAGAACATCTCTAATCTGTCTGGATCCTCAAATATCAGCAAGGCCTTAGGAACCTACACAAACGACTCCCTGTCTCCTTGGATCATTTCAATCGACATAAACGAAACATGGGACAACCTATTTGTAAAAGTTGGGAATTACTCACTGAACTTTACATTTAGCGAGTATATGAACACAAGTGTAATCCCTACCTTTAACTTTACAACAAACTCAAGCGGAAACCTAACAGTCCATACTCTTAGCTGGTTGAATTATACGGTCTTGACAGCTAGATTCCTTGTCCTCGATTCATCAGGAGACGGAACCGCACCCCTAAAATTCGGTGTTGCAAATGACGGAAATATGCTTGCCATGACAGAGAACAACACAGAAAACATCACAATCGACACAGCACCCCCAAGCTTGATAATGGCGTGGCACAACGACACAGGCCATGATTACAATGTATCAACAGGAGAGCCAGGAAGCCTGTCTGAAGATACTGGCAGAGACTATCTCGTTTTGAAGTTCAATGAGAATGTAACCATGGGGCCAGTCTCTACAGGGTACCGCCAGAATACTTCAAACAGTACGAGTATCTTATACTATGCAAACGGAACAAGTTCAACTGAAGTTTTCCTTGCGAACTTTACTGGCAACTCCTATGTGATGCAGGGAGATCTCCACAAGATAAGGGTACAACTAAACCTCAGTGCAAGATTCGATGTTCGAGGTCCATACAATACCACAGGCAAAACATCGGGAATCATCCCTCAAAATGGGACTACAGGAATCACAGATCTTGCAGGAAACCCGCTTGTCAACCATACTGGAATTGTAGATGTCTATGACACTGTGATTGAAATAACTTCTGCAAATGCATGGACTGGATTCAGCATTCCTTACGCAATCAATACAACACGGCTTTCAAACGCTCTATCAGGAACAACAAACACGATTTACACCTACAACGGATCAAGAACCTCGGATACATTCATAACAGCGACAGCATCTCAATTAGTCCCAAGAAGAGGATACCTAATCCGGGTAAACCAGAGCGTTGACATACCTATCCAATCAACTGAGCAACCTGGCGCAGATAGCGTCCCGACGAGCATTACTGTAGGAAGCGGATGGATACTGCTTGGTGTTGATGGCTACCTCGACAACAATGCCCAGACAAACCTCGAAGCCGATGGAAACTGGCTTGACTCTGTGACTGATGCAACAACCTTGTACGATACTGCAGATTTGACAACAGAGGCAAGCTCAACAGCCGCAACCACCGATAGCATCCGTCCATATCGTGCATACTGGGTATGGCTTAGTACCAGCGCAACAGGAATCCATGACTTTTCAGGCATGGGGGCGCAGTAAAGCAAACTTTTTATTTTATTTTATTTTAACTTTCTTTACTACCATGGGGGCAAAACCAACTTGAAGATGAGAAACAAGCTACCTTTCTGTTTAACAAGTTTAATATTCATTGCAACAATACTACTAGCATTTCCTTTCGTACATGCGCAAATTCCTAGCCTAAACGACCCTCACATATTCTACGGAGACCTTACCGGAGCGTCTGCAGGAGTGACAATAATAGCAACGCTTAATGGCGCAACAGCAGGCTCGCTCACAACAACAGCAGCAGGCCAGTATGGCTGCGCAAATGGAGCAGAATGCCATCAGCTGATAGTCTATCAATCAGGCGCAACCGCAGGCAATACAATAACCTTCTCAGCAGGCTCAGGAAGTAGCTTATCCCCTAGTTCCTATCCCTATCAGCCAGGAAACACAACCCGGCTTAATATCAACTATTCAACAACCGCAGCTGCAACTTCAAGCACAGGTGGCGGAGGTGGCGGAGGAGGTGGCGGGGCAGGAGCAACAGGAGCCACAACACCAGTAACCGATTCAGCAACCATAAGTAGAATCACAGCAACCATCCCTCCAGACTGGACAAATGTCCGCATTGACCAGGTTGGTGAAACAGCTACTGTGACAACAACGCCAGCAGCTGCAGCAGTTGAAAGCGCGCTGCAGAAAGTTACCAGCCCAGAAGCCATTGCAGCCTTACAATCCGTCCTTAACCAATTGCAGTCCAAAGAAGCAGTAGGAGTCACTGTTACAAAGACATTGGCAGTCTTCAAGGTTCAGAATAAGGAAACAGGCGAAGAGCTCTACAGAAGCCAGATTATAGTGGTATTTACAGCCCCCGAAGATATGAAAGATGTCAAGGTCATTGAGGTTATCTTAAAAGATGTGGCAGCATCATCAGATGACTTGATTTTCCCAGGAATAAAGCCCAGAATTCTTCAGAAGGATCCTGTCCTTGAATTTGCTGTAGATGTCCTTAAGAAAGGCCAAACAGCAACCTTTGATTATATTGTAAAGAAGCAGTTGACTGAAATAACCTCCTCAACTGTTGCTGCTGGAGTGGCAGTGGAAGCTCCAGAAGCCCAGCCAGAGGTAGCTCTTCCAGAAATCAAGAAAGAGGAAGCTCCACCAACTCCTCCAGGAAAGCTGCAACCGTCAGTTCTCATAGGGATAATCATCATCTTGGCAATCGTGATTGTCGGGCTGCTGGCTTACAAGAAAAAGAGAAAAAAGTAACTCAATAACCTCAAGTCCCTTCCTGCCAACTTGATAAATACACTTTCTGCTCTTCTGTAAGCTGATCAAACGAAACGCCTAATGCAGAAAGCTGAAGTTCTGCAATCGTGGTATCAATCTCGTCAGGCAGCTTGATAACCTTGGCAGCAAGTTTTCCCTTGTTCTTTGCCGCATATTCAGCTGCAAGCGCTTGTCCACAGAAGCTCTGCGCCATAACAACAGAAGGATGGCCCTCGGCAGCTGCCAGATTGCATAACCTCCCTTCTCCAATAAGATACAGATTCTTTCCGTTTTTCAGCGTATATCTGTCCAATTGGGGCCGTATCCTCTCTTTTCCTTTAGAGATCCCCTCCAGCCCCTTTACATCAATCTCAAGGTCAAAATGGCCTGAATTTGCAAGTATGGCCCCGTCCTTCATAGCTTCGATATGCTCAGCTCGTATGATGTGCTTATTCCCGGTGACTGTTACAAAGACCTCTCCCTCTTTTGCAGCCTCAGCGATAGGCATTACCCTGCACCCATCATGGACTGCCTGCAACGCCCTGACAGCATCCACCTCAACAACAATAACATTGGCGCCCATGCCCTGGGCCCTTCTTGCAACCCCCTTGCCGCAAGGGCCGTATCCTGCCACAACAAAAGTCCTGCCCGCTATCAATATGCTTGTTGCCCGAAGAATGCCATCAATTGTTGATTGTCCGGTTCCCAAAAAATTATCAAAAAGATGTTTTGTCTTAAGATCATTCACAGCCAGCATGGGATATTTCAATATACCTCCCTTCTCCATCGCCTTCAGCCGTATGATCCCTGTCGTGGTCTCCTCAGCTCCTGCAACAATCTCTTTAACCAATTCAGGATACTTTGTATGGATCTCAGTAACAAGGTCGCAACCGTCATCCAATGTATAATTTGGCTTGGTCTTGATCACCTGAGTAAGATATCTGTAGTAATCCTCTTTTGTCTCTCCCTTGTATGCCCAGATCTTCACACCCTCTTTTGCCAATGCCGCAGCAACATCATCCTGAGTTGACAAAGGATTGCATGCGCACAAAGCAACATCAGCTCCTCCAGCCAGCAAAGTCCGCACAAGCACAGCAGTCTCTTTTGTTGGGTGCAATGCCATCCCAATCCTCATCCCGGATAATGGCTTCTCCCTCTGGAACCTCTCCTTCACCCTCATCAAGGCGCCCATCTGGGACTCCGCCCATTCGATGTTCTTCCTGCCCTGCTCCGCCAATTGCAAATCCTTGACCTCAAAATTCTTGCCTGAATCCATGGAATCACCCCAAGCTCAGGCAATGAATGGATATTAATATACTTTAAGCAGGAAAATATAGACAATGTCCAATAAATCACTATAAAAATAGACAAAAAACAAAAGATTTAAATACTTATTGAACGATAAAAGCAACAAACGCCGCACAAAGGAGGGCTCCTTGAAGCGACCCCCAACAAGCTTTCACGGCGTTTGAGAATGTCTTCTCATTCAAGGAGCCTTTTTTATTATGCATCCCCCCTCCCCAGATGACAAAGACCACAGGATTATTGAGATTCTCCGAGGTAATAGCAGAGCTTCGATCCGCGACATCGCATCTCAGACTCATATCCGGCCATCCACAGTTCACCAGCGCCTCCAGCGGCTGATCAAGGAAAAGGTGATTGAGCAATTCACGCTCAAGCTCAATAATGCGCAGGTTGGAGAAGGCTTTATCGCTTTTGTTCTTATTGCTGCTTCAAAACACCTCCCAAATGCCTTCCTCCAGAGAAAAGAGATTAAGGAGGTATTTGGTGTCACCGGAGAATATGACCTGCTCTTGAAGGTCAAGTTCAAAAATGTTGAAAGCTTCAACGACTTTATAATCTCCTTCAGAAACCAGCCAGGCATTACCAAGACATTGACGATGATAGCAACCACCAATATCAAAGAGCAGCTCTAAATCTCCTAGAGCGCCGGATTAGAACTCCCTCATCTTCCCAAACGCAGCAAACCTCTTCTCAACATCCTCAAGCGAGATAGCTCTCACCCTATTCAAAGAAAAATCCTCTGCATTATGGCTTGCAATGACAGACCCGTAAATGATTGCCCTCCTGACATTGCTCTCTGAAGCATCCCCCGTCTTTGCAAGATATCCCAATAAGCCTCCTCCAAAACTATCCCCGCAGCCTGTAGGGTCCTTCAGAAACTCCAAAGGATAGCCCGGAGCATTGAAATGCTCTGTATCAGTAAAATACAAGGCGCCATGCTCTCCTTTCTTGATGATGACATGCTTTGGACCAATCTTCAAGGCCTCTTTTGCAGCCTTCATAAGATTAACAGTCCCAAACAGCTGCCGCGCCTCGCCATCATTCAGCAGCAATATATCAGACCTGCGTATGGCTTCAAGCAGGCGATCCTTTTTTGATTCAATCCAGAAATTCATTGTATCCAGGATAACCAGCTTCGGATTCCTGACCTGTTCCAGGACAGAGAGCTGGATATCAGGATCAGTATTTGCCAGAAAGACATATTTCGCCTCCTGGTATTCTTTAGGAAGCAAAGGACTGAACGCCTGAAGGCTATTAAGCTCTGTCCTAAGCGTTTTTGCCTCATTCATGTCGTGCTCATAGGCTCCACTCCACCTGAACGTTTTCTCCTTCCTTTCAACCCCTTCTAAGGATATCCCTCTTGAAGCAAACAAATCCTCATACTCTTTAGGGAAATCATCTCCGACAATAGAGACAACTCCCGGCTTTACAAAAAAAGAGCAGGCAAGGCTTGCATAGCTGGCGCTCCCCCCTAACGCGCCTTTGACCTCTCCGAAAGGCGTCCTGACATCGTCAAGCCCTATACTCCCAAGAATAATTGCGTCAACCATAAGGAGAGAAATTGGATGTATCTTTTATGCATTGCGTTTTATTGGGATCAGTAGAAAGTCCGGCATCCTTTCTGCGAGCTTCTTCACGCCCATAACCACTGCTGACAGAGGGTAGGCCCCTTCGGGGGTGTCAGCAAACAGTGAAGGAAGCGCAAGCGAGCCCGATGCCGACTGACTTTCTACTGAGCTGTTTTATTGCGTATTGGCAGGGCTTTCTGGCCGCACATACCCAAATTCCTCTGTAAACCTCTTCGCGATCTCTTCATTATGGAGTATAAGGATATTCTCATCATTTCTGTAATCTCCTGACCCCGTCGGGTTGAATGATCCAGTCACAACAATCTTTTCATCGATAATAAAGACTTTGTGGTGCATCGTATAAGGATTGGTATCAGTGACAACATCGACTCCGAATCCCTTTAAGCGGTTAAACTGGGAATACTCCGAGCCAGAGCCCCGTTTCTCAACAACTCCTTTAACAGAAGCGTTAGAAAACAGCAAGGCATCAGCAATAGACTCCTTTGTAAAGGAGAAAGCCATGAACAAAACAGATTCATTGGCTCGCGAAATCACTTCCTCAACATGCTTTGCGCAGGAATCTTCAGGGCAAAAATAATTCTCAATCCTGGTCCCTCCCAGAGAAACCACAGGATTCTTCACCCTTCTGCCGCTGCCAAACTCGCCGCTCCAGAGCTCCTGGAACTCATCCTCATAGTTCTCTGCCAGAAGCATTGATTCAATCACAATAAGGTTATTATTGTTCCTCGCAGCATCATTTTCCGTTGGGTTCATGGATCCTGTGGAGACCATTTTTCCGTCAATGACACAGAATTTGTTATGGGAAAGCTGGCTGCTTGTGTCCTTTTTTGCCCATCTTCTCTTTTCCACATGCTTGTAGTTCGTATCATCCACTACGACCTTGACCTCTACTTCCTTAGACTTTGCATCAAGGAGACCAATCAGGCCTTCCAGCCTCAGGTCAAAGAGGCCGCAGTGAACAAATCGTTCTGAGCTGTTCACCAGCGTCACGATAGCCGCATAGCAATCATCCCTCGGGCAGAAATAAAGCTTATAGAGGAACTCTGCCTCTGCAGGCTCTATAGCCATTCCAGTAATCGCAGCCTCCGGCTCCGCCAGCCAGGCCATTATTGCCGCAAGAATGATAACCAGCCCAAAACACATTGCAATGCCTTTCATCCTATAAGGGTTAAATTTGGCATTTATAAGCTTTCTCGCACAAAGACAGTATTTTGTAACTACTTAGCAATAGATTATAATAGAAAGATTTAAATATAAGCTTATCTATCTAATTGTAGTATCAATGTTGGGGGATTTCAAGATCACCTCTTTTTCCCATTAAGGGCCTTCGCAAGAAGGCCTTTTCTGGGTTTTAAACAACAAAAGTTCTATAGAGGACTTTGAATAACCCATGGCTCCCATCAGTCTTATTCAAAGTTCTCTTAGAGAATTTTGGCAAATAAGAGGTTAATCAAAATTCTCTATAAAAAACGCCGCTCCACATGTTTCCTTTTTCTTTCTGCGATAATGCGTCCAAGGCTCAACGATCCAATGCCAACTGCGAGCCCAAGGAGGAATATCTCTACTTTTTCAGTATCCAGCGAAAACCCGGCATAAGCCTTCTTTTCCTTAAAATAGGCATCAAGCTGCGAAAGCTCCAGGCTATATTCTGCGAACAGCAAGCTCGAATATCTGTCCTGGGTTTTTAAGGAGTTTGCATATTCATAATAGGAGTATGCCAGAATCGGAAAAATTCCCTTCTTTGCCTGCCTTGCCAGGCTCTTCTTTGCGGCGCGCAGCTTTTGCTCAATCACATCATCCACCGCAGGACCATCCTCCAGCCCCAAAACAGCCATGATAATGTCTGCAGATGCCTTTGCCTTTGAAGCCCGGAACAGGCACATCTCATAATCCTTTTTCTCATAATCCGCATTGGCATACTTCAAGTCATCATTTTCCTGCTGAACGGGGAACACCAAGCTGATATACTGCATCCGTTCCTCAACCTCGAGCAGCTTATTAATGCAGGCATCCTTAATCTTGTCCGGATCCAGATCATAGGCTCTCCCTTGATGGTTAAAAAATACGCTCCACGCAGAAGCAGTGTAGATCCGCTCGAATCCATAGGCAATGTCCTGATAGGGTTGAGTTCCGTTCAAGAGCTGCAATCTCGCCTTTGTAAATACATCACGAGACTCATCAAGACGCTCTCGAATAATCATAGAGCTCTGGAGATCCGTTAGTGTTTTCTTCTCTTCCTTGCTGATCCTGCTGCCGAAGTCCCGCACACTTTTCTCTCCCTGCTTTACAAGATCCAGCAATTCTCCTGCTGAAAGGTTTTGCCCTAGGAGTGAAGCTGCTGTAAACTGCACATTAGCCCCAAAACAATACGATGCTGCAGAATAAAAGTCTCCCAGCTTCATAGCCTCCTCTCCTCTCAATGTAAGGTTTCTCCCCCTGCTCACAGATTGATCCTTCTCATCAAGATTCTTTCCCAATTGGCTGCTCCGGTTGCAGAATCTCTCAGAGATTTGCCGCATCGCTTCCTGATAGCCCTGGTCAGCGCTCACATTATCAATCTCCGGAATGCTGGCCCCGGTGTAATAGGATAGCACTTCATCCAGGCTTGAGACCTCAATAACTGTGATATTGAGATTTTCCCCATATTCCCTGGCATCAATGCTGCTGTTTCCGCTTTTTTGGCCTCCCTCTCCCTTTGGAACCAGCACTACTGCGGCCCCGCCTTCCTTGGCGGCATCTATCTTTGCCAGTATCCCGCCTACAGGCCCTATGACCCCTCCAGAGTTTATCGTTCCTGTTATGGCGATGTCCTGATTAATGGTGATACCATCCAGCAAGGCAACAGTTAAGGCTGCTGCTGCAGCTCCTGCGCTTGGGCCTCCAATGATAGAGGAATCTGCCCTGATGGTATAGATGAAGTCATAGCCATCGCAGGCATAATCCAGGTAGTTGCAGGCAACCTCCTTGGCAAATCGCGTGGAGATCTGTGTGTCAACCTTTGTGAGCGGAAAGGTATCCAGAAAGACCCTGCCGCTCCCCTCTTGTATCTCAAGAAAAAGGTCTGCAGTGCTTCCAACAAACGTTCCATTCAGGCCTTCTTTTGCAGCCAGCAGCTTAATGCGTCCCTGTTTCGCAGCATCTGCCGTCGGAAGCAGAACCAGAGCAAGAAGAACAATCAGCTGAAACCTCATGCAAAAGGCAAATCCGCCTGACTATAAAACCTTTGCGAATCGAGCGGCTTCCCTGAAAGTGAAGGTTGCCGCCCTTTTTGTGAGGCTTAAAATCAAGACATCAGTACCGACAAGGGAGTTGCCCCCTGCGGGGAATGTCGGTCCACAGGAGAAACAGCGCAATCGAACTGCTCCGAAGGAGCGACCAAAAATGTGGAGCATTTTTGAGTACTGGCGGCAACCCGGGCGTTTACGAGATTTTCAGGGAAGCCGAATCGAGCCATAACCTCAGAATCTACCTCTTTGCAGCCCTATTCCTCCTATCTTTGCCGGCTTTTACGCGCCCCATATCAATCTGCAATTCATCCCCTACTGGCGCATAGGTCATTGATACAAGCGACGCTATAAACATAATTCCAAACACCAAACCGAAGGCAAATCCATAGCTCGTATCGTACTTTCCAACCCAAATCACTGAGACAAGAAATCCGATAATGCTCGTCAGCATAAATGTTGAAGGCAACGGCGCGATCTTGAATTTCTGGAATACCATAGGATTCACCTCTTTTTTGTGACCAGAGGGGTTGAGATTTAAAAAGCTTGTTGTTTTCATTCACAAGAAATCAAGTTTTGAAGCTCGTTCTTCACTTCCTCTCCAACCTCACAACATCCATAATCTCCTTAACAGTAAACTTCTGAATCAGCTTCAAAAAATCATCATGCAATCCTCTGTTATTGATTCTCTTGGCAAGTTCATAGGTGTCCAAAACAGCCAGCTCGTCCCATAATCCAAGCTTCTTTATCAGCGTATCCAACTCTTCCCTTGCCGGCTCATTCTTCCCAGGAAACTTCAGTTTATCGTATGATCTCACAGAAGCCTTCACAGCCTCGCAATCTTTCCCTTATCTCTGGATATCTTCTTGGATTTCTTCCCAATCAATTCTTCGTCTTTCTTTACCCTTCTTTCAAGCTTCTTTATATCTTCTTCAGGCGCAAGCTCTTCGGGCTTTATGCCACTCTTTGCAAGAAGTCTTCTGACATCTGTGTTGTTCTTTATGTGCTCATAAGTTATATTGTTTTCTCCCTTTAAATCCTCTTTCTTGGCATTAAAGTTGGTTATTTCAGTTGCAAGATTTTTTGCCGTTATTGTAATAGTTGGGAGGAAATCTGCCAACGGTCTGCTTTTCGGGATCCTTAGCCTGCTTTTCATTTGCGAAGTAGTAAACCCACCAAATAAGGCCTTATCTCCCTTGCTTCTTATCCTTGCAAAGCCATCTTCATCTACCCCTCTTTCATAAATCAGCTTTGATAGCTCTGTTTCTGATGCGGCAAGCTTCTGCCTCGCGTTCATTCTTTCTATCAAATCTATCCTTTGCTCAATCAATTCCTGCTTTCTTGTCTGGACGGCAAAATAGCTCTGCGCGAATGCTATTTGCTCTTTTCTTGGGTCGCCGTTCTGCGCAATAAGATAGCAGGCGTATCTTGTCAGCATTATATCTTCAATTTCTCTCTCTGCTTCAGAGCCTATCTTGACCTTTTTGGTGATATCAACGAAATGGTCTTGGACTTCCTGCCCTGAACTTTTGCAGGCAATTTCTGCTTTTTCTATCACATTCACAAAATTTCTCCAGTCATTATAATCGAGCAATGCCTGCAAGTCTCTCGCAAACCAGAATTCAATATCCTCTGCTTTCTGGGAGTAGTCCTCAAATGATTTCTGCAGCCGTTGGATGATTTCTTTTTTCATTTTTTGTGTTTTAATTTGTTGCTTTTTTACAGCCTCGCTATCCTTCCTGCATCAGTTAATGAGATCTCAGGCTCAGTGATAAGGAGATCCATATCCCTTAATTCATTCACACTCCTGTAGAACATCGCAGGGCTCAAGGAGCTCTTCTCAGCCATTTCTGCAAGAGACAATGAAGTGTGCTTCTCAACGACCTCAAGAACCTTCTTCTGTGATTCATTTAATTTAAAAGAAAGCTTGGGCAAATACACGACAGTCTTCGAATCCTCCGGGTTATAGGCTATCTTCTTTACCTTGTCAGCTCTGGCATAGGCTCCAAGCAACACGCCAAAAGCCTTGGTCTTCCTTCCTGATGTAATATTGATATAAATATGATCCTCAGAAGGCTGCATATCAATGATTTCAACGCACTGCTTGGCTATAGCCACAATATCATACACCTCTGTCTTGGCAGCCTTGACATCAATCACCTTTCCAAGCGACTCCTTGATCAGCTTAAACGAAGCCTCCTGCTCTTTATTCGGCTCTTTATCAAGCAAAAGAATCAATCTGTCAGGTCCAAGCCTGTTTGAAGCCAAAAGCACAGGCTCTGGCTTGTAGAGTGTAGCGATAAGGACTTTCTTCATTTCCACCCCTCTTGTTGCTATATAAGGCAGTAGAAGAGGCGTATCATTAATAAATTTATCCATAAGCGATAGTAAACGCAGCCGTTATTTATATTTTTCTATTATTTAGTAGAATTTATACTATTAAATAGAAAGATATTTAAATAAGAGAGTTTTCCAAGCCATTAAAGGTGATGAAAAATGAAAATATTGAAAAAATTAGGTTTGAGGCAGGCTACACCACCGATAAGGATCCTGTCTTAATATTTGTATAATGGTCGAAATGCAGTTATTTAAGGATTTGGAAGAATTAGGATTCATTAAACGAAAGATTAAACGAAAGAGAAGGAAAGCTGTTGATTTGAGCGATCCTTTCTTGAGAGGTCTAATAAAATGCAAGCAAAAATAAAAAGGATTATTGACAAAGCAGGGAAGGAATTTATTCCGATCAAGTGGGAGCCATTGAAAGACGGCAGAGCTGGCCTTATCCTGCTTTCTCCAAGAAAAGAAAAGAAGAGGATGGAGCGCAATCTCTATGTTTACGCACTGGCGCTGGAAAAGATAAATGATTTAGTTTATAACAGGAAGACACCAAGATGGCGCAAACTGCAAAAAGGAGAATGAGGCTCTTTTATGTGCCCAACTCCAACGCCGGTTAATTTTTTTGGCGAGTTTATTATGAGATATATTGCTTTAAACAGATTTGATTTGGTCAAAAAATCAATCGAGGCTTTTGAGGAATCTGGCTACAAAGTATATCATAAGAAGATTACAAAAGAAGAATACAATACCCCTGAGTTTGAAACAACTGCCAAAATTATAATGAGGGGGGCAAAAGATGTATCTAATGGATGGAAATATAATGGCATAATCGTATTCTTTCCTTTCATCAGGCAGTATACTCAGAAAAGATTAGTCCAGCAAAAAAGCATAGAAAGATTCGCTTTTGATGTTTTGCTTGATAAAAGCTGTGTTTATAACGAGGAATTATGTATAAACACCGCTTTGATAAACAGATACGGCACTAAACCTATTAGGAATAAGGATATTTATCTAATGGTTTTTTATCATAAAGAGGGCATTAACTGGGAATGAAAAAATATGTCAAAGATAAATCTAAGAATACTGCAACAGAATCCAAATACATAAATGGCAAATGGAAAGACAAATTTTTTTACTTATATTGTGATATTTGCGGATTGAGGTATGGGGATAGAGATATTGCAGTCCATGAACTTTGCGAGGAAGATTGAGGGTGTATGGGGTGGTATAAAAATATCCAGTTATCGCTTATTGTTATAATTAATTCTCCACAAAATATTTTCTGATTTCTCCTGACTGGCTTGGATTTAACTGGATCAACTTCTCCTTAATCTCCTCTAAATGTTCGCTAAATTCAGAGAGATTAAATAAAACAGCTCTCGTTAATTCTCCTGTTCCGCTTGGCCTGAACAATTTGTAAAGTGGCTCAGTAGACATAGTTTTGAAATCTAACGGATTCTCAAAGAATAAGGGATCAACAAAATCAAATTCTCCATTTTCGTCCTGCGATGGTTTTCTAATCCTGCAAATAAAACATATTTCCATTGTGTCCTTCAATATACCCAAACATCTGTCCTTATCTTCTGGTTCTATTCCATAACTTGCTAACTTATTGGGCTGATAATCATATTCATCAGCTTCAAATACTCTTTTTATATCCTCAATTTCTCCCCATCTGTCCTTATTATACTTAAACAACAATACTTTAGGTTTCATTCCTGTCATTTTTCCCTCCAAAGGTTTTCCTCTTTCTATAAACAATATCTTCGTGGATTGATTCTTATTGTAGGTTAGAATTTCAGACTTACCTTCTTCGGTAAGCCTCTTATCAGAAGAAAATATTAGCTGATATCCCCACTTAACCTCATTTTCTTTATTATTTAATTTATCCAAATCCTTTTTAATATCTAAAACATCCCTCTCGTATAATCTACCAATCCATTTAAATTCTATAGCTATCAAATTCTCTTTTTCGCCCACCTCTTGTTTAGGGTTGAGGACAGTTAAATCAAATCTGCCAACCTTAGTATTCACTAGAGCAAACGTACGCGTTTGGGTTTCTATTAATTTTGTTTTAATCTTTTCGCCATCTTCAGTAGTATACTCTATTTCATCGAGGAAGAAAGGATTCATAGCAATCAAATGATAAAGGTAAGCAACTAAATCTTGCTCCATACTAATGAAATATTCTGGATTTTTCCTAAACTTGTTGCATAACTTTTCTATGCATATCTGCACATAGCTAAGTACCTCTGACTCTTCCATCTTTCATCGCCCCCTTCTTGTTTTTCCCCCGTTTCCCCTCCCTTACCCTCTCAATCTTCCTCTCAAACTCTTCTTTCTCTTCCAGCAGCCCCCTCAATTTCATCTCAATGTAAGCTTTCGCATCGCCATCCCAATCCTCAAGCATCATCTTCCGAAACTCATCATCGCCGTAAACCGTAACAATCTTTTTGTTTATAAAAACTTCTTTTTCCTTTCTTGGAGAAGACGCAACATCCTTCGTATGCACAATATCTAGCTTCTCCAACTTAGACACCTGTTTGAATGTTGCTGAGTATTGCTTTGAAGTCCTCTTGAGCAGCTTGTTCAATTCCCAGATTGTTGGATTAACCCCCCGTAACTCCTCAAGATATAAAATAATCAAAAGCTGGCTCACCTTCTCGTTCCAGAGATAACCCCACAGCCTTTCATGAAACTCACGTTCTGAGATTTTCTTCCTTTCCTTAGGCCTTTTAAGCAACTGCAAATGCTCTGAATAATACTTGTTGGACATGCAGATAATCTCTAGATTTGTATCCTCATAGCTCATGATTGCTATCTTCAGCCCCTCAGTATTCTTCACAAGCTCAGCTAATCTTCCCATCATATATTCCTGAAAGGAACATATATTAATAGTTTACGCAAAAATCAGGAATATATCACTAAGAAGGGCGTTAGGTATTTAATGATTAAAGCCGAATTCTTCATGGAGGCATGATCTGGAATGAAACGCTACGTCAAAAACAAATCAAAGTACACATCAAGCGAAACTCAATGCATAAATAAAGAATGGATAACACGATATTTCTGCCTCTATTGCGATATCTGCGGAAAGAGATACAGTGACATACCTGTGGACAAGCTCTGCGAGGAACAAAGCCTTCCAGACGGAGATTACTGCTGGAACTGCCTCCTGTCTGCAGAAGAGCAGGAACTTTTTGGAAAGGCCAGGGGTGTTTATTTTCTTGAAAAAAGCCATAATCCTGCCGCAGACAGAAAGTATTTTCTTAAGGAGTACGCTCATGTTATAAAAAGAATCCAAAGCCTCATCAGCAAGCGTGAGGCGCAGGAATTATACTGCTGTGAAATCCATCAAGGCGTTGAAGCTTTCTTTGAAAAACTCAAAAGGCATCCAAGGTTATACAAGTATTTCCATGAGGCGCCCCTCTCCTTTCTCATGCTGAATGTAGCTTTGACGGAGATAGGAGAAATAAAATGAAAGTAATCATCTCTCCTTATTGCAAAAAAGCCCGCCATGCATGCATCTGGCTGAGGCCAAGATTTAACCATGAGAAAGATCGAAGCCCCTGAAGAATACGATCCAAAAGACTACTCCTGTTATGAATGTGATAACTGCGCTCTTAAGAAAAGGTTGAGTAAAGACAACACAATAACAAAATATTTCTTCTGCAACAGCTTCCGGCAGGAGCTAAAATCCTTCAAAAGCTGTGAAGACTTTGAGTTAAGGACGAAAGAGGATCCGTATTGGTCTGACCCAGTTGCATCATTTCTCTTCATAGGATCCGCAGTATCCCTGTTTCTGGGATTCGTCTTTTTATTCAAGCATCACCTTGCCCTGGCAATATCCTTTTTCTCTGGCGCAGTAATCCTCTTCGTTTCTTTTCAATATCTGTTATACAACACAGAAGAATACATTGCTACGCTAAATCCAAATCTTTTTATACCCTCCTCAAGTAATCCCGAACATGCAGGAAGCAAAAGTCACGCCCTGGGAAGTAAAGGGAAAGGTGGATTACTATAAGCTGATCAAAGACTTCGGCTTGCAGCCATTAAGCCATCTTCCAAAGAAGTTCGAAGATTTCTATCTCTTTCGGAGAGGAATTGTTTTTGCTCAGCGCGATTTCAAACAGATAGCAGAGTCCATAGAAAACAAGCAGCCATTTGTCATGATGACCGGATTGATGCCTTCAGGAAGATTTCATTTTGGCCACAAATTAGTGGCAGACCAGATCATCTTCTACCAATCTCTGGGAGCAAAGGTCTACATTGCTGTTGCAGACATCGAAGCATACAATTCAAGAAACCAGTCTTTAAAAGAATTAAGAGAAACAGCAATAACAGAATACCTCACAAACTACATTGCACTAGGCTTAGATATCAGGAAGTGTGATTTCTATTTCCAGTCAGAGAGGAGCAAAGACGGAAAAAAGGCATCAGCCTACTACAGATTGGCAAGCCTTCTGGCAAGGCACGCTACCTTCAATGAGGTAAAGGCAATCTATGGCCATCTTACACCCGGAAAGCTTGCCTCAGCCCTCCTCCAGGCAGCTGATATGCTTCACCCTCAATTAAAGGAATTCGAAGGAAAACCGTTCCCCACAATTGTTCCCGTAGGCATCGATCAGGATCCTCACTTGCGATTAGCAAGGGATATATCCCAAAGAATCAAAGAATACACCTTCACGCAGCTCTCCTCAACCTACCACAAATTCCTGCCAGGCCTGAAGGGAGACAAGATGTCCTCCTCTGACCCGGCTTCCTACATAGCCTTAACAGACACTCCAGAAGAAGCAGCCAGAAAAATAAAAAAATATGCATTCTCAGGAGGCAAAGACACCATAGAAGAGCACCGGAAAAAAGGAGGAAATCCCGATATTGACGTCTCCTTCCAGATGCTGAAATACGGCTTGGAGCAGGATGACAAAAAACTGCAAAAGCTCTGCAATGACTACAAGTCAGGAGACCTTTTAACAGGAGAATTAAAGCAAATAGCAATTGATAAGCTCACCCAATTCCTGAAAGAGCATAAATCCAAAAGGGAAAGAGCAAAAAAAGTTGTTGAGGCCATTACATCACCTTCCTCTCTTTGAGCATCTTAATCAAATTCCGAATCAGCCTGGCTCCAGATTCATTGTAGGTAGAAAGCACAGATTCCGGATGGAACTGCACCCCTTCTAAAGGAATATCCTTATGTCGGGCAGCCATAACAATCCCATCTGATGCTGCGCTGATCTCAAACGATGCAGGAACAGCATGCACGCCAAGAGAATTGTACCTGCCAAATTTTGCAGGATGAGGAATCCCTTCAAAGATACCTTTGCCTGTATGTTGGACGCCTACAGCAGCTCCATGGACGACATTCTCCAAAGGAACTACTTCCTGTCCGAAGTACTCCATCATCGCCTGAAACCCCAGGCAGATCCCAAACATCGGATACCTTTTGCAATACTTATCCAGTACCTCCAGATAGTTCCCGGACTCCTTTGGGCTGTTGGGGCCAGGACCGAGAAGTATCATATCTGGTTCTCCCTTAACAGCAGTCTCAAGATCGCAATCACTTTTATATATCTCTACCTCGGCTCCGGCATTCCTGAAATACGCAGCTATAGTATTTGCAAACGAGTCATAGTTGTCGATATAGTTTATTCTCATTTTTCCAACACCTTCCGTATTACGTCAATAGGATAACCTTGGGCGCGGCTTGGCATCATCATCTTTGTGCAGGTTTCCTGAAACTCCTTTTCAGGTATTGAATCAGCAACAATGCCAGCTCCGCCTTGCACTCGGGAATAACCATCCTTTGCATGGACAAACCGTATTGCAATCCCTGTATTCAACTCCCCATTGAAGGTCACATATCCGACCGCGCCTCCATAATACTGCCTTCTCTCTGGCTCTAATTCCTCTATCACCCTCATTGCCTCAAGCTTAGGAGCTCCGCTTAATGTTCCTGCAGGAATAGTTGTTACTAACACATCAAGGCAATCCATGCCCTGTCTAAGATCTCCTTCTACTCCGCTTGCGAGATGATACAAGTTAGGATATTCCTCAACAGTATACATATCAGTCACCACAACAGTATCGTGAGTGCAAAGACGGTAAGCTTCATTCCTTGCCAAGTCAACAAGCATGGTATGCTCGCTCAGCTCCTTACTATCAGTCTGGAGTCTTATCCTCTCTAATGCATCTTCCAGTGGATTTTCAAAACGCCGCACTGTCCCGGCCAGTGGCCGTACCCTTAACTTCCTATTCTCAACAACAGCATGGATTTCAGGAGAAGATCCGTAAAGAAACTCATCCCCAAAACTGAAGAAAAAACAATAGGGAGATGGATTGCTTTCCCTAAGCGTCGCATACCCCTCAATAGGATGCTCAATCAAAGGAAAGGAAACAGATCTTGACAACACACACTGCATAAATTTCCCGTTCCTTACATAATCCACAATCACCGCAGCCTTTTCCATATATTCTTCTCTGCCCATGCTTGCCCTAAACCCTCCGCCTTCATCAGGCTTCACGTCATTAATGTGGAAAGGCTCCTTGCTTCCTCCAATCTGCACCCCATACCGAACCGCGCTTTCGTTGATGTCATTAAAGACATAAATATCCCCGGGCAGATAAAGAGTAAAGTCATCTCCTGGCTCTCCATCATGCATATGGCCTATATCTTCAAAGTTCCGTACAAAGTCATAGGCAAATGCTCCATACACCCCCGCATATCTATTGTCAGTTGAGAACTTGCCAAGAATCTGCCGCAGGAAAGTAGCTTGGCTTGTCTTCCTTACTCGCCCTCCTTCTGATAGATTTTTATTCTGGTCCTTCCTCAACCGAACTTCTAAAGAGCCCCCTCCCTGCGTATACGACTCAGCAAATGGAAAATCCCCGCTCGAGAACTCTTCCAGCAAAGCAACACCTTGTCCATTCAGCGCTTCAACATGCACATCTTCATTCTTCCCGCTTACCTTAAGCGCAAGATTCGCTGCAACAATGCTCTGTTTTCCATATGCAAGGTTCCTGGTCCTTGATTCCATCAACAGCCCCGGGATTCTTCCATTGTCTGTTATCGATTTATAGTATTCAAAAGCACTCTGATAGGGAATCTCTTTCTCAGCTATTTGAAGTTTCATTTTGGCCTCCATAGGTTTGATAACTACCTCGAATTTTTGATAGAGCGTAAACCAACTTTCCGTTAAACCCAATTCAAATCATGCAAGAAGAATGGCTATGGCCACATACCATTTGATACCCTAAAAATAATGCTATCTAGAACAAACAATTTACAAGTGCCACCGATAACCAACTCGGAGTTTCATGATAAGGATTAAGAATATGCTGAAGTATATATACCTTTTCTTTTTCATCTTGTCGACGAGAAGTATCCTCTATTCTTGACCTATAATAGAGGTCATAACTTATTAATATTATTTTGCCTCTATTATATTCGTAGGACATAACAATTTTTTATTAATCACTTATGTCCTACGTTATAAAACAAACCTTTATATAATAATGGGCTGTGCAATACCCAATGAAGCACGACCTTCGTGTCATCATCCTCCTTGCCGTGATCTTCTTTCTCTCCCAGCTGATGGGGCTTACTGTAGTCAATCTCTATATAGACCATACTGTGCCCGGCCCTGTTGAAAACGTTACCTTCACCGCGCTTCCGTATGATATAGAAAGGCCGGATGTAGAAGAAAGTGCATCGGTGTACTATATCTTAGCAGCAATACTTGTTGGTACAATCCTCATCCTGTTCATCATAAGGATCCAGAAATTTTTCCTCTGGAAGGTATGGTTTTTCCTCAGCGCATTCATCACACTTGGCATTGCATTTGGCGCATTCATATCTGACGCAGCAGCGTTCTTCTTGGCGCTCATCCTTGCCCTCTGGAAAATCCTAAGGCCGAATATCTATATCCATAATCTCACAGAGATTTTCATGTATGGCGGCCTTGCAGCAATTTTTGTCCCAATCCTCTCGTTGATGGGCGTTTCTCTGCTCCTCATCATTATCTCCTTCTATGATATGTACGCAGTATGGCATTCTAAACACATGGTCAAGATGGCAAAATTCCAGGCGCAGGCAAATGTATTTGCTGGTGTTGTTATCCCTTACACTTCAGCTCCAAGAGTCAGCATAAAAAAGAAGATCCTGCAAAGCCACCTTGGCGGCGAAAAAGTGCCAAGGCATCTCGTCAGGAATGCAGTTGTAGGAGGAGGAGATCTCGGCTTCCCTCTGCTGTTCTCTGGAGTGGTTATGACGCAATTGATGCGCCTCTATAGCGAGTCAGCAGGATTCCTCTTATCCCTCATTATTCCTCTTGCCGCAACCGCTGCGCTCTTTCTCCTTCTCTATTATGGAAGGAATGACAGATTTTATCCCGCAATGCCTTTCCTCACAATAGGCTGTTTCATAGGTTATGTAATCTTATTGGCAGCCCAGGCAGCGATCTAGATGATCAAGGCAATTATCTTTGACTTCGGCGGGGTAATGGAGCCGGATTATGACCCGAAGATGTATACAGCCCTGGCAAAGCATCTGAATGTGTCCCTCTCAGCCTTCAGAGCTGCGAATACTTCGGTATACCATCAATTTGAAAAGGGAAAACTCAATGAGTATGGATATTGGGGGAGACTCTTAAAAAAATTAAAGATAAAGGAGGATCCCAAGCGCTTTACCGGCTTATGGGCCAAAGCATATGGTCATCCAAAAGGGTGGGCATCATCATACTCTCTTGTCAGGAAGCTGAAAAGGAATTACCAAGTAGCCCTCCTTTCAAACGTCACACTGCCGATTGCCAGCCTGAACAGCAGGAGATATGCTTTATTCAACCCTGTGATTCTTTCCTGCAAGGCTCACTTCCGAAAGCCTGATCTGAGTATCTTTTCTTACTGCCTCAGAAAGATAGGATGCCTGGCAAGAGAGTCCATCTTTATCGATAACTTGGCCATAAACGTACGTGGTGCCAGAAAAGCAGGCATCGATTCGATCCAGTTCAGGGGCATTTTTCAGCTGAAGAAAGAATTAAAGAAAAGGCATATCTCTGTCTAAAAGCCCCCAAGCCTCTTCTGCTTCATAAGTGCGGAATAAGATGCAGGTGCGATGGACATTCCATCCTTTGCAGCTATAATCTGGCTATTTGTCTGTTTCTGGATCTCCCGCGCTTCATAGATCGGATCTGCCTCAAGCATCTTTGCTCCAAAATGGGTGAGAATCGCCAGCTTTGGATTTACTTTATTAATAATATTCACTGCATCCTCTGCGTTCAAATTGCCCCTGGACTGGACTCCCTTAGGGCTTACAACATTCAGGATCATCACATCAGAACCCTTATACATCTGGTCCATTCCGCTGAAAAAGGCCGTATCTCCTGTGTACGACAATGTGTAAGAATCAGTCATGATCTTAAACCCGAGCGCATGGCTATCATGATGCCGCGTTGCCAAAGCCTGGACTTCAATATCATTTACTCCGACACGCTGCTCAGGCCTCAGCACAAGCACCTTCTCCACGCAATTCATGTGGAACTCTGTGACATACGGTTTGATATCTTCAGCTCCTTGCACAAGTGCTGCACTGCAGATGAGAACTCCCTGTCGGTCCAATCCGGAGTATGTCATCGCATCGATAACCGCATTGACATCATTGCAATGCCCAATGTGGCAGTGCGAAACAAGCAATGCTGTAGTCTCACGGATATTGATTCCGGCTAATTGCGCAGCCTGCAGGCATCCTGGACCAGGATCGATGACAAGCTGGTTATCACCGGTTTTCACTACAATCCCTCCAGTGAGCCGAGCAACCTTTGCCCGAACAACAGACTGGCTTCCAGTTCCCAGAAAAACGATTCTATCCATTTCCCCCCAGAAACAGAAAGCCTCTCATCATTTTAAATGTTTCGAAACCCAAAGGCTACGGTGAAAATCAGTGCAGCTGCCTCTCTGCGAGGCTCTTAAGGATTGCCATAGACTGAGTTGAGGGGGTTGTCCCTTACGGGGCTTCAACGATACATACAGAAAGACGGCGCAAGCCGAGCCGGCGGCAGCTGCGAAGCAAGATTTTCACCGGAGCCAGAAACCCAGCAAACCCAATAGTTCCTCAACGCAATTACACAACCAGGAACAAGAACCTATAAATACTCAAACTTCCTCTCTCCGGGCATGAATCCTAATGACAGTATTGCCAAGGTAATGGAGTCAATCATTCCCTCAGCCAAGGAAGAATTATCCTTCAGCAAGACGGTTAGCCAGTTTCTTCAAAATCTCAGTAAGATAAAGATATGCACCTTTATCCTCGGCGGCTCAGGAGCAAAAGGCACATGGCTCAGGGGCGAATTCGATGTGGATGTATTTGCTCGGTTTGACTCCCAATATGCCAGCCGATCAGCTGAACTCGCTGACCTCCTTGAGCCGCAGCTGAAAAAATTTATCCGTGTGAAAAGGGTCCACGGAAGCAGGGACTACTTCGAATACCGCATCAAAGGCCAGCTGTACGAAATAATTCCTATACTAAAGATTTCACGGCCAGACCAGGCCCAGAATCTTACTGATATCTCCCCTCTGCACGTCAAATGGGTGCAGAAGCACCGGAAGCTCCGGAATGAAACCCGTCTCGTCAAGGCATTTATGAAATCAGCTCGGGTCTACGGCGCTGAAAGTTACATTAAGGGTTACTCTGGCTATGTTGCAGAGATACTCACAGTTCATTTCGGCTCGTTTCTGGCATTTCTTTCAGGGTTCCCAAAGCTGAAGGAAGGCACAGTTATCGACATTTCCAAATGGTTCAAGACGCAGAATGACGCCTATCGCTTCCTGAATCGCAGCAAGCTTTCCCCTCTTATCGTTCTTGACCCGCTCCAAAAGGAACGCAACGCTGCTGCAGCCCTTGGCAGGGATCAATTCCTGGCACTTCAGCAGCGGTGCGGAGAATTTCTAAGCAGCCCCTCCCTAGACTTTTTCGTGAGGAAGAAGATTGTGCCAGCAGATCTTAAGGCTTCGACCATCGCTGAATATCGGAAGGTCTTCCCATGTATTGTCAGGAGCCCTCCTGATGCAAAGATCACTATCCTTAGCATGAAGGCTAAGCTCCTCGATCGAAAGAGAGACATCGCCGCCTCCAAACTGCAAAAAGCGCTCGAATTTATGGCAGCATCCCTCAAATCGCAAGGGTATAGTGTCTATGACTGGAATGCCGACTATGAAGACGAGGCTCTCGCTTGGATTGTCGTTGACCCAAGGCCTCTTAGCCCTGTGAGAGAAATGCCCGGGCCTCCGATCTCCCTGAAACAGCATGTAGCCAAGTTCAAAAGAAAGCACAAATCGACTTTTATCCGATCAAAAAGAATATTTGCAAGACAAAGGCGGCAGTCAACTCTTCCGCGAGAAGCAGTGATGCTGTTGCTGAAACATCCCTATGTAAAGAATTGTGTTCGTTCTATCACTCTCTTATGATTCACGCTCTTGGAGCATGCCAACGAATTCTTTTTGTGTAATCATCTCAGCAGGATCCAGCTTCTCCAGCAGCTTCTTAATCTCCTGGAACTCCTCCTCCAAAACGCACTGCTTGAGTTTGGCAATAAGTTGATTCACTAATTCTGCCTTTTGATGAGTCTCCTGCCTAAGCAAGGCAAACTCCTCTTCAAGAAGCTGGGCATCTGACAAATCCTGGTTAAGCTGGATTTCAACCGAGGCAGCGCGGGCCTGCATATGCGACGTCAATGTACGCTCCAGATCGTGCAATGCTTGGATGCGCTTCCTCATACTCACTACCACCTCAGAAATTTGAGGCAGATCTGGCGAAGCGGCAGTGACTCTTTTATGAAATAGTGCCATACGCCCTATTCCCTCCTTGATGCTTTTAACAACTTTTAACCCCTAATAGAGATCCATGTTCCCTTCAGAAACATTTTCTCCGCAATTCGGGCACTGGCGCTCTTCAGGGTCGATTAACGTTCCGCAATAGGCACAGGTATCAGGTCCATCGTCTGTATAGATAGAAATCACCTCATCTTTACAAATCTATCTATAAAAATGCGTTCCCACGGAACTATATAAATGTTGTGGAAAAGGGGTCGCATTGAAAAGTTGCTCACTTCGTTCGGCAATGCCGACTTCGCCTTGCGCATACTCTCATGGGAAGCGACATTTCCCGTATGGTGCTAAAAAGAGCCATGCTCTTTTGGCACACCAAACCGCCAGAAGGCGTTTTGGTTGAGCACCCCCTTTGTCGCTGTTCTGTACTTTGAATAGAAGGCTCACAAAGGGCATTGCATGACTTTTCAATGCCACCGGAAAAGGCGACGGCATTCAGAAGGTGAGCGCCCATTTGTGAGGTCAATATTCCAAAGAATGAGCATCGACAAGGGGGTCGTCCCTCACAGGGATATGTCGATATATTCGCAAAACACTCGGAACCGAACCTGGCGCTCACCTGGAAGATTCTGAACGTGGCTGGAAAACGAGGCTTTATAATAAGAGAACAGGCAACTCATCACCCTTCCGAGCGCAACCTTATAATACCTGCAATCTTTTTCCCCATCAATGATCAATCCAGCCCTTCTCCATGAGCTTCGCAGCACGATCCGGCTAGAGTCCGCATCCTCGGGCATCCAACCAATCAAGGCAACTCCCTCCCGAAGCGATCTCTGTTTCATAGACGGAGGAAATGCAGAAATCTTGTCATCGGCAGCCTTCTCGCTTCACCTGATCAGGACCGCATCAGTGCTTTGGAGGGAAAAGCGGGTCTCCACCAGCATCTCAGATTTTTTTGCCCTTGTCCGGGGAGATACGGCATCCATATACCCCCTACAAGGGGCCTGCAGCTTCCCTTCCGAGATCCCATTCACCTCAATCGATGCTCTCCGAAGGGAAGCAGAGCTAGCCTGCGCTCTCCGAAACAAACCTCAAACCACAATTATCGACGGAAGCTTGGATGCAGCAACCGGAATTGATCACGGCCGCATCCTGGAGCTCAATGATCCAGGGCTCATTGCAGTAAGCAAGACATCCGGCAAAATTCCTGCAGCAAAAGATTTGCTCAGCTGCGGTTCTGCCTGCTACTCCAGCCTCGGCAATCATTCCTACCTCGTTAAATTCCACCCGAAAGCAAAATATCTTTTCCGTGTCGACACGCTTCATCCAGAAACCCTATCCCTCATCCTGAGCCATTGCTCAGACCCGGCATTCCTTGGCTATCCCTATGGCCTCATTGTTGCGGACCAGCAGGCAAGAATCCCAAACGCCGAAGCAAGCCTCCTTCAGATGAAGATTCGCGTCTTGCTTGGAAAAGACGAATCATCGCTGCAATTCCATCTCAATTCAAAAAATGCCCACACAATTCTGGACACAGCTCGTAACCTTTAAATAGTCAGCACCTCAATAACTCTCTATGAAAGATGTTGTTTGCTTTGGTTCTGCGCTCATCGATGCATTTGTGGACCCGGGAACTCAAGCCTATTCATCGGCCAACGAAATTCGGATTCCTTTCGGAGAAAAGCTGCTTGTGAAAAACATCACTTTTGCCGTTGGAGGCGGGGGGACAAACGCGGCAGTCTCGCTCGGCCGCATCGGCTGCAGGGCAGGCTTTGTGGGCAAGGTAGGCAGGGGGTATAATTCTCAGCGCGTCATCAGCATGCTCAAGAACGAGGGCGTTGACATATCGTGTATTTGCAGGAAAAACTGCAGGACTGGCTATAGCCTCATTCTTGATTTTAAAAAAAAAGACAGGATTATCCTGACCTTCCGTGGAGGCAATGATACGATCTCCTATGCTGATCTCAGGCCATCGAAGCTGAAGGCAAAGTGGTTCTATCTGAGCTCAATGGTCGGGAAATCCTTTGCGTGCCTCGAACAGCTCAGCTCCCACGCAAAGCTCCAGGGAAGCGATGTCCTCTTCAACCCGAGTTCCTACCTTGCAAGGAGAGGAAAAGCGTTTCTGGGCAATATCCTTGCCGCGTCTTCGATACTGGTGATGAACAAAGAAGAGGCAGGGCTGCTCGTCGGAAATGGGCAGCTGCCGCGGCAGCTCCAAAAACTCTACCAGCTGTGCAGGGGAATCGCAATTATCACCGATGGAAGAAAAGGAGCCTATGTATACGACGGAGAGGAGTTCTTCACCGGCATTCCAAGAAAGAATAATGCAGTTGAAACAACCGGGGCAGGAGATGCCTTTGCCTCAACCTTCCTCGGCGTCCTCATAAAGAAAGAAGACGTCGAATTCGCGATTCGGGCTGGCATGGCAAATGCGGGATCGGTCGTGGAGCACATCGGCGCAAAGGAAGGCTTGCTTCACTGGAGGACTCTCCTTGACCGAATCGATGCTGAGCGTGCGCACATCATCAAAAAGAGGCTTGCTCCAATATGAGGCCGCAATGAAACCCAAGCTGAGCAGGATATTTACTTCAGGAAAGACCTTGATCCTTGCCTATGACCAGGGCCTTGAGCATGGCCCGACAGATTTCAATGACAAGAATGTTGATCCCCAATACATCATCGATATCGCAAAGAAGGGAAAATTCAATGCTTTAGCAGTCCAAAAAGGCATTGCTGAAAAATATCCTGTTGGAAAAGTCCCGCTGATACTCAAGCTCAATGGAAAGACAAGGCTTGTCAAAGGAGAGCCATATTCCCCGATCTTATGCACGGTAAACGAAGCAGTCAAATTAGGGGCATCAGCAGTAGGCTACACCATCTATATCGGCTCTGCCTACGAAGCGAAGATGTTCTCTGATTTTGAGCAGATCGAGCGGGAAGCCCATAACAAAGGCCTTCCGGTCATCGTCTGGATGTACCCAAGAGGCAAGTCAATCAAGAATGAATTAAGCAGGGAAACATTGGCGTATGCAGCCCGCGTTTCCTTAGAGCTGGGAGCAGACATTGTTAAGATGAAATACAATGGCAACCCCAACGACTTAAGGTGGATCATCAAATCAGCAGGAAAGACAAAAGTTGTTATAGCAGGAGGAACCCAAGTAGAGCCTTCAAGATTCCTCAAAGAGGTCTCCGATGTCATGAAGTCAGGAGCAGCAGGCCTCGCTATCGGCAGAAATGTCTGGCAGCATCCAACTCCCTTGAAGATGGCACAGGCATTGAAGGCGATCATATCCCAGAACAAGACTCCTGCTCAGGCCATAAAATTCTTACAATAACCTTCTTTTTCTAAGAACAAAAACGATTGCAGCAGCAACGCCGCAAGCAATTCAGGTGCTTCTACTCATTTCTTTGAATATTTCCAGAGGATTTCAAAGTTTTCCTTGTAAGTTTGTGCGATTTTTTTGTTTTCGACAGATACTGCAAAAGGGTTTTCCATGTCCCATACTGTTAAAACCACAACATCGTTATAGATTATTGTTCCTGTCAGCGAAGCATCTTTTAAGGAAAGAAATCTGACTTCTGCGTTTTTTAGTGTAGGCCCTTCCCTGATCCTTAGCTTGGCTCCGGGGGTGTTGTTATAGATAATCCTGAGGTATATCCTTTGCTTAATCCTCTGCTTGTGCCAATGCTCCATGAAAAAAGGCAGCAGCTTGTAGCTTACGCCCGATGAGCCGTAGATAAGTATCTCTTTGGGATCTCTTTTCAAGATATAGGACATTACGGATTTCATCCCTTCTTTACCCTCAAAGACTTCCGCCTTGGATATCTTTTCGGAGATATTCTGGAGTTTTATGAGCTCAGGGACGATTTTCCGGAGCGCCTCTTCCTCGGCAAGCTTTTTCTCTTCGAAGTTGTCAAGTATCTTCTGCGGGCCGATAGCTTGGAAGTACTTCTTTCCGGATTGTATGGTGTAGGTTATAAAGCCCTTCTCGAGCAGGATCTCCAGATAGTCATAGATGGAGGAGCGCAGTACGTTTGTTTTCCTGGCGAGCTGGTTTGCAAGGCAAGAGCCTTCCTTGAGCAGGGCTACATAGACTTTGGCTTCTTTCTCCTTTAGGCCGATTTTGCTGAGTTCCATGATGTCCATGCTCCTGAGAAGTGCCCGTGATTAATAAATGTTGTGGAATTTTCCACAGCATAACTATTAATTTAAATGCTTATTATCATTACTACAAAGTAATCATTTACATCTTGGAGGAACGTAAGATGAAACTCGACATTGGAATTGAATACCCATGCATTAGGCTGGAAGCAGTCGATGGAGGGCAGGGCCAGTACAAGGATTCGTTCAGGATCTTGCCGCTCTTTTGCTTCTCTGGGGGCCATACTGAACAGGTTGGTGAAAGGACAATAATGCTGAAGGAGGAGAAGGATAACTATGATCCTCATAAGCCCTCCTTCGCTGAGCTGGTGTTCACCAATGCTAAAGGAGATGTCGATGCAATCAGTACATTCGTTTTAGGCCCCAGAGACATCGACGGTTTCTATTCAACTTCGCGCGAGAAAAATGACCTCAACGTGATGGGTTTGCCAGAGGCTGAGTGCGTCTATCTGGGATATCTGGCTAAATCTTTAAGATGCTATTTCACGAACAGTGATAATCTCATCCATACCGGGCATGGACTTCATCTCTACGGGATAAAAAGCGTTGATAGGCAAATGGTTGAAAATGTGAGATGCAAAGAGAATGGCAAACCTGAATTGGCAGTATCATGCGATACGGATATCACGGAGAGACAATTTATCCATTATTGGCCGTGCTCTGTGCGCGGTTATGAGGCTGAAGGAAAACAATTTCCAACGACAAAGAAAGTAGCAAGCCTTGTAGAACAGTGCAAGCCTAGGAACTATTGCGAATTCGCTAATTACGTAAACTCGTTAGGTCTAGGTCTTCTTGTGATTCAGCATTCTTGGGATTTTCAAAGACCTAAGTTTGAAGATCGGGTAACCACATTAAAAGCACTGTCGGCAGCATATCCTGGCATCTCTGGGACCCTTGAAGGATTGGTCCAGGATTATATCCGTATCTGGAGGTTTTGCGATGAGAACACCGGATTTATCACGGATTGCATCTCAAACCGTCTGGCCAACCACGGCGCATGACCGGTCAAGGTTTGCACCAACTTAATTTTTCCGCATACGTTTGATAAGGAAAACTCCAATAGCTCCCGCAATCAACCCAAATGCAATCCCCAGGAAGATTCCCAAACCCATGCCTCTCATCCCGAATTTCTCCCTCATATCCTCATACAGAATAATCTCAGAGCTATGGGTTATCCTGATTCCTCCAGCATCAGCATGATACGGAACAACAATCCCGAAATCCCTTTCAGTATACACAATCACACCCCCCTTAACAATCCCCTCCTCAGAGAAATCAACAAACTCCCGTAATGGCAGCGCAAACCGAAAGCCCTCAAGGATATTCCCATTCGTGTCAAACATCTCAAAGCTCGCATCCCCTTCATCAATATTCCTGTCAGGAGCAAAGCCATCCTTGACAAGCCGGTCAACAACCTCAGCCCCTCCATCCTTATAATGGATCTTGAACACGAACACCTCAGCTGCCGCTGTCTGCATGACCATAATCATCATCAAGAGCATGATGGTTTTTTTCAATGCCATCTACCTGTAGTTCCTCAGCTTCTCTTTTAAAATCTCTTCATTAACAACACCAAATGAATCCGACGTTATATAATCCCGCATGAGTGAAACACTGCTTGACCTGAAATACTTCTGCAAAGAGCACCCTCTAATGCAGCCTGAGCTCACATGGCTCCACTTCTCGCAGGGCATGACATCGCAATTCGGAAATTGATCAGCCTCAAACCCTGCATAATAACCCTCATCCACATATTCATCTGCCAGATTCCCGAAGAAATGCCCGAACTCATGGCTAAACACCCGAGGATTATCTGCTGTATTTACTTTTATGATGCCCCCTATCGAGCTTGACCGGACAGGATTGATAAACTCTGCTATCTTTGATCGTTCTGCCAAAACAACAATCCCGTCATGAGGGCATTCGCTCGCAAGCTTTTTCAGCTCATACTCATCGCACTCTATGATCTCCACTATCTTGCACGAAAAAGGCCTATCAATCCTGTAAAAATTGAGCCGATTGTTCTCTCGGAAAGGAGCTATAGCCCGCAACTCCTCAATGTACTCCCCAACATCCTTCTCAAACCCCTCATACCCTCCAACAAACACCATATCTATTTTCGTATCAGGGCTTCCAGAATAAGAGAGAGTGACACAATCGCTGATCTCTGCAGCACTCTCAGGAACAACTAAGGTTCTATTCCCCAAGCTCACAAACATGAGGGATATCTTCCCATTCTGGGAAGCCGTACAGCTCGGGTTATTACTGCTGTTCAGGCTAAACTGCTCAGCATGTCTAGGAACATAGGTATCAAAAGGAGCCATAAACACATTGGCGTCAGAAAATCTCTCGGTCCATACCCCTAACTCAGGTTGATTAATCTCTTTCTCCTTGTCATAGAAGCATACATACTCCCCAGGAACCGAGAAGACCTGCTTTTGAAAGCTTCCCGGAGCCTTGATATCATACATCCTGATGAGATTATTCATGCTGTTCACGAAATCATTGATTTGCACCTTGTCTTTCTCTGCCTGCAATTCCTTGCTCCTGCTTAATCCAACCCACAGCAGCAATGCCCCTACCAAAACAACAATCACGAAAATAAACACCGTAGGAATAGACGCCTGGGCTCGCATACCTTTCTCTAGAAGAAAATCCTTATATAAAAGTATTTGTATAAGCAGGTGGCACGGTAGAAAGTCGTCGTTGCCACCCTTTGTGAGACTTTTAGCTCATCTGATGAGCACCGACAAGGGGGATGCCCCATCGGGGATATGTCGGTTTACAGGTAACCATTTCGAGTCGAACCTAGTGGCAACCGGTGGCTTGTGAGCGAGTGAGAAGGAGATCACTCGCAAGCCACAGCGAGACTTTCTACTGTGCCGTATATGCAGATTTAGGGACTATCTCATTATTGAACTCATGCTTTCTTTCTAATTGCCCTCTTGAGGATTACCTCTTCATCATGTTGGTTGCCTATGCCGTACTTGTTCTCTGCCAACCCTCAAATAAGATACTTAATGGAAAAGTAAATGGAAAGCCAAGAGAAAAGTACTTACTCACAAGTAATTAAAATAGGAAGGTTTATAAACGGCAAACTCCACCCCAATGTCTATGGAAACTCTCGCAGAAAAGCTAAACGAGCTTGTGCCGGATCAAGGCATCTATAGGCTAACCCAAACACTGTTCGACAGCATTCACCAATTTGTTCCAGAACAACTCCAAAATATTCCGATAGAAGTCATGCTCTATGCAGGTTTAGGAGGGTATGGTTTAACCTGGGCGCTCCAATTGGCTTCTAAAAATATTGTAGATAGAATCATTCCCGGATTCGACAAAAACGCGCTTCCCATCTTCGAGAGGGCATGTGAGTTTGGAATCCCGGCTGCAGCCCTGCTCTATGCAATAGCCGATCCCGATGGTTTTGTATATTGGGCATACAACAAAGGATTGGATAATGTTGGCATGGTCTCAGCATACCTTACCGGAGTCTTAGCAGCAGAGCAGCATCTGCAAAGCAAGCAGCCAGAAAAAGATCCACAGATATTTACGCCTAAAATCAAATCCTCCAACAACCACTTCTAAGCATCTTCAGCAAACATTAAATAATGCAGCCGTATATGCCCCAAAGGATGAACACTCTCAAGTTCCACAGAAAAAAAGCAGCCTCAAAGAGGCAGGCAAAAGAGCAGCTTATTGGATGCTTCCAGAAAGCCAGGGAAGCATTCCATCAAAACCCTTCAGTATCCCATCGTCTTGTGAAGAAAGCAAGGCGCTTGGCAATGAAGCATAAGTTTAAGATTCCTGCCCCTTACAACCGCCAGTATTGCCGCAACTGCATCTCCTTTCTTATGCCGGGCTCCAATGTATCAATCCGCACAAGGAAAGGCCATGTCGTCTACTTCTGCAGGGAATGCAGGCATATACGCCGTTATCCATACAAACCCAGGCGATAAGCGCAAAATCGCCGCTATCTCCGCCAAGAGCCATTACAGTAACTCAGTAACAATAAACTCAGCATCCTATCGTATACCTACTCTTTAGTGGTATATAACCGAAAAGTTTATATATAACCTATTTCTACTCAATAGTAATAATAAAGGCCTATGGGTCGAAGACTTCTGTCTTCCCCCTCACAAGCCCATAGGTTTCTTTATTATCCAACAATGAGCTATGAAGACTTCAAGTTACCTCAAGAAGAGGAAGAATATCTTTTGGATGAGATTACCGGAGCAAGATCCAAAAAGCCAGTGATGAGCGCCCTCAATAAAACAAAGCTCAGCAGGAAAGAGATGGACGACCTTTTCAACACGACCGAAGAATAGCTTAAATACCTGACACAAATATTCTCTCACAATGAGCATTATCGGACTTGACCCAAGGCCTGCAGAACCCCGGCAAGAAAATCCGGAGGGTCCGCGAGGAGAGGCACCTTCTCTGCTGGCAAGGATAGGATACAGTATTAAGGATGAACTCCAGTACAACATTGCAGCCCCAATAAAGAAGGCATTCCAAGAACACCCATTCATAAGTTCGTTTGCGGCCTATGTTATTGCCCTGAGCTTCATGGCAGGCTCAATTTTCCTGTACCAGGCTGAGCAATACGAGAAATCAGAGCAGCCATCCTATAGCCAGCAGTTCCAAGATTACGATTCAGGACAAGGCATCGAGTCAATCCTTCTGCAATAATCTGTTTATTTAATCAACATTGTCTATCGTAATACTTATATAATAACTCACTCCCTATTCAGAGAATGAACATTGTATACCCTATTTCGCTTGTGGCAGTCTCTCTCAGCATCTCTCTCGGCTCAATTATCTCCCTCTACACAAAAGAGGAAATTGAGTCAGGAAGGCGCCATCTTTTCCTCTTCCTCAGGCTCATTACATCACTGATTTTCGGCCTTGCCATCTATGCTGCGACTAACTCTTTTCCATCAGGCATAATGCTGGCCGCAGCGTCTCTCGCAACTTCTTTTATCCCCATTGCAGAAAGCCTCTATATGAGGATGGCCTTTCCGCTCTTTGGCGCGCTCTTCTACGCTGCTTCAAAAACTCCTTTATTCCTTGCTGCCGCAAGCCTTATCTTCTTGGCAGGCATCATCGCAGGAAGCCTTGCAGGCAGATCCATAAAGGCATGGCTCACCCCTTCACTCTCATTTTTCTGCATAGCTGCCCTGCTCGGGTTCTTCTAAAATGGTGTTCCCCTGAGCCCCCCCACAACTCTTTTAAACGCCCGGCAATTGACTGCCTGTATGGTCACCACAATCCTTGACTGCTACACAGACGAGCCTTCCGGCTTAGGCGTGCCTCCGTATCTGGGGACATATCCACGGTATCTCTATGGCTACCTCGACGGCAAGGCAGAATACCTCACGATAGACGACCTGAGATACCACGCAATGCTCCAGAACGTCGCTTTGCCAGATACCGACATCCGAAAGCATAACAGAAAGCTCAACCGGCTGGACCTCCAGTCCAAAAACAAGGAGCTCAAAACCGATATCAGAATCAAGAACCTCACGAAGCAGCCAAACGAAATCCAGGGCATCATCCAAAAAACCGACGAGCTTATTGTTGTGGGCGGAGTTCATACTCCAGGAACCTACCTGAGCGCCCTCCCAGGAACCCTGTTTGAAATCAACACCCTCTCAAGGCTTTTTGATGCAGAAAAGATTCTGACAGGTCCCGCTGTTTATGGAACTAGGCTTGAAGGAGGAAAATCCTTTGAAGCCATGCCTCTTGAAGGCTTCAGGCTTAAGCACTTCACGTTCCCTTATTCCGAGCTGGACGAGCTTTTCATAAAAGGGGCTTCAATCGTCCATCATATCCCCGACCTCCGTATTGTTGAGCTTGAAACCAGCAGGGGGTGCACCCGCTGGAAGGGGTGTGCGTTCTGCACCGAGCCGATAAAAAACAGGTATGAGCACAGAGGCAAGGAATCCATTATCAATGAGGCAAAAGAGCTTTACAGAAACGGTGTCCGGTACTTCCGGCTTGGAAAGCAAAGCAGCCTGTATTCGCATCCCGGCATTATCGAAATCCTCAGGACGATTCGGAAGGAATGCCCAAATCTTGAAGTCCTGCACATTGACAATGTAGACCCGCTGCATGTGCTCAGCAGGCGTGGCGAGGAGATTACAAAAGCAGTCGCAACCTACTGCACATCTGGCAACATCGCTGCCTTTGGTGTTGAATCCTTCGACAAGACCGTCATTAAGGAGAATAACCTGATCGTGCCGCCCGAAGCGATCCTGAAAGCCGTTCGCATCATAAACAAATGGGGGGCGCATCGCGGTCCCTCGGGCCTTCCAACCTATCTCCCTGGAATCAATCTTCTGTTCGGCCTGAAAGGCGAGACAAAATCAACCCACGAGGAAAACATGAAATTTCTGAAGCAGATCCTTGCAGAGAACTTAATGTTCCGCAGGCTGAACATCCGCCAGGTTGCCCTCTTTGAAGGGACTCCGTTGTACCAAGACCCCGATGCAAGAAAGTCGCTGAGAAAAAACAAGAAGCATTACTGGAAATGGAGAAACCAGATCAGGAATGAGGTGGACGCCCCTATGCTAAATCAGGTGGTTCCAAAAGGAACCGTGCTCAGGAAGGTCAGGATGGAAGTCTATGACGGCAACACGACGTTTGGCCGCCAGATCGGAACCTATCCTCTGGTAGTGGGGGTGCCGCAGCGCTTGCAGCTCGGGTCTTTTTATGACATTAGCATCACAGATCACATGCTTCGCAGTGTCGTTGGGAAGGTCCATGGGGCTCTTTGATATCTTCAGGAAGAAGCCGGAAGCCAGCCCTGATATTGCCCTTGATGGCCTCGATGCCTGGCTTCAAGCACAGGTAGCTTCGCTTCAGAGAGAATCAGATGCCAAGCTTGCCAAAAAAGCCAGGGAAATCCGATTCGCATGCAGAGAAGTAAAGCAGCTTGTAACTGAGCTGAGAGATGCCCAGCTCAGCAACCCCTCCGTATCGCCAAAGGAAAAGCAGTTCATGGCAGGAAACCGGCAGCAGTACGTCCGCGCAGCCCTTCAGCTTATTAGCCAGCTTGAATCAAGCCCGAGCGATGAAAGCCTTGACCAATTCGGAAAGGCAACGCAACGATCCTACCATATCCTCCAGGAATTCTTCAGCCATGAAACCCGGGCCATAACTGAAAAGCTTCATGATATCAGTCTTCTTGTAAAAGAGTCTGGTGAGATCTCAAGCAAAAGCCCGCAGCAGCTTGCTCAGCAAATCATGAAGCATACCAGCCAGCTTCTCAATGCTCTGCAAAGAAAAAAGGAGATTACATTAGCTATCCAGAGAGAGAATGCTTCCCTTGAACAGCAGCGGGCTCAGAGCCTGAAATTGCATCAGCAGTTAAAAGATCTTGACTCGAGCGATGCCCGCAAAGAATACGCAGCCTTGCAGGATCAGCTCCATGAGGCTGATGCTGCAGTAAAAAGCGGCCAGGCAGAAATACGCGATCTATTCCTTCCGCTCGACAAGCCCCTTCGGAAGTATTCAAGGCTTGCAGAACACCCAGATATGATTTCAGCGTACATCATGGACCCCGTTGAAGCGCTCATGAATGACCAAAAGCTGGAAATCCTTGGAGCGCTCTCCAGCCTCAAGATAATGCTCCCCTCACTCCAGCTCCAAAAGAAAATTGAAAAGGCATCCCAAGCTATAGATGCAACCAGCAGAGGGCGCCTCAGGCATTATCAGGATATGCTGCAGCAGGCACGTGAGCTGCATGATGCAACAGCATCCAGGCTCAACAGAAGCACATTCGAGGCAGCTCGCAGGCAACTTCAGAAAGCCCTTCATGATCAGGAGCAGCAGACAGCCGGTTCCCAAGCTGAGATTGCCAGGCTTGAACATGAGCTCAAGCGCATAGACCTTCTCAGGCATAAAGAGGAGATTGAGGAGATGGTGAGATCGCTTCTTGGGAAGAAGGTCGCGCTCAAGCTGGCGCAGTAGCAAGTCCAGCATCTTTTCTGCGAGCTTCTTCGCAGTCATGAGCAGTGCTGACAGAGGGTAGGTCCCTTCGGGGGTGTCAGCAATCACAGATGCAAGCACAAGCGAGCCTGATGCCTATTGACTTGCTACTGAGCCGCTCAAAACTCCCAAACATTTAAATAAGATATTCCATCCAAAACACCTATGAGAGTCTCTAAGGAAATACCCCTTGCAGAGATCACGCTCCGGAAATACGAAAAGCCGCAGCAGAATGCCGACAAGAGAGAGCTTACAAAAAAATTTCTCCTTTCCCTTGGCCTGCTTTCTCCTGGAGATTCCAGGGACAGCATCATTGACATCTTCCATCTCATCCTGGAATGCCAAAAAGGGATCTCAGCCGCAGATCTTGAGGGGCAGCTCAGGCTGCGCAGGAAGGAGCTCAACATTCCCATGCATGGTGTGGCAGCCTCAAATATCCGCCGCCAGCTCAAGCGCCTGAAGGACATATTCCTGATAGAAAAGGTTGACGGCAATTACAGGATTGCAGAAGGCGACACTCTCGAAAGGATATTTGAAGAGCGGATTCATAAGTATTACCTCACTTCGATCCTTTCCCGTGTCAGGGAGTACGCGCAGGCGATGAAGGGGCTTCCCTGAAAATGGTGTTGCCGTCAAGTATGCGAGGCTCTTAAACTACAGACATGAAACTGACAAGGGGGACGTCCCTTACGGGGAATGTCGGTCATCCCTGTAACCTTTGCAGCCGAGCCGACGGCAACCTCGAAGAGATTTTCAGGGAAGCCCGATGAAGGGCAACGAATAAAAACACAAAGCACTTCTTCTCATCTATGTATGAGCCAGCTGAAGACTCCTATCTCCTGCAGAAGTATGTCAGGATGCTTGCAAAGGGAAGCGTCCTTGATGTCGGAACAGGCTCGGGCATTCAGGCAGAGACAGCAGCAGAGAAAGGGTGCAGGGTTGTTGCAGTGGATAGTGACGTCTCAGCTATAAAAAAATTAAAAAATACCTTCAATGAAAAAAAATCAAGAAATAAGCACAGCGTAAAAAATAATAGTTTAAAAAACAACGGCAAGCCTATGAGAAACATCGCCTTCATTGAAAGCAATCTTTTCTCCAATATAAGAAATAAGTTCGACACCATCATCTTCAATCCTCCGTATCTTCCTTCAGACCAAAAAAACCCGGATCCAGCTTTAGACGGAGGCAAGAAAGGATATGAAGTCCTGGAAACATTCCTCAGCCAGGCATCTCACTATCTTAAATCCGACGGAATCATCTTAATCGTCTTCTCTTCATTATCCAACAAGGGGAAAGTTGATGAGATCATTAAAGCTAATCTATTAGACGTAACAGAGCTGGATGCAAAAAAGATCGCATTTGAAACTCTCTATTGCTACAAGATAGAAAAGAGCCCTCTGCTGAAGGAATTGGAAGCGAAAGGCCTCAGAAACATTAACTTCCTTGCAAAAGGGCATCGCTCAATCGTCTACGAAGCAACACAAAACAAGAAAAACGTAGCGATCAAGGTTGCAAAACAAGATCCAAACATAGCAAACCGCATTGCAATTGAGTCAAGCTTCCTGAAGATACTAAACAAACACAGCATTGGCCCGAAACTAATCAATTCAACCTCCAATTATGATACCATGCAATTTATTGAAGGCACCCCTCTGGGAAAAATAAAAAACCCGTCAAAAGAAATCCTGTCAGGAATATTGGATCAATGCTATACTTTAGATAAGCTAAAGATAGGCAAAGAAGAGTTCACTCGCCCAACAAAGCACGTGATAGTGAGAAACAGTAAGCCCGTCCTCATCGACTTTGAGCGCTGCCATTATACAGAACACCCAAAGAATGTGACGCAGTTCTGCCAGTACCTCAGCAGAAAACTGCATAATAAAGAGTTTCTCAAAGCAGCGCAGCGATTTAAGAGTACATACACAAAGGAAGCCTATGCAGCCATCAGAACTCTGCTGGAATAAATTATCTATCTAAGAGTAGTAATATCAGAAAGATTTATAAACGCTCCTTCGCCCCCTCGCTCTATGGACAAGAATATCATCCAGCTCGAAATCGAGACTGCGCATCTTTATCTCTTACAAGGTAATTTTGGTAGGGGGAGACAACACCTTATTGATGCAAAAACGGACGCGATGGAAACTCCAGGATTAGAAGAACTAGTCCATACTGTAAATATCTCATTAGCTGAAAGCCATGTTAAGGAAGCTCAGAGACTCGATGCTAGCGGACTTTTTAATGAATCCTTAGAGAAACTTGCTCAAGCAAAAAACGCATATACCGAGTTTAAAGATTCTATGCCTCCTTCAGACTTCGATACCGCAATGCGTAACATAGCAGATCAGATTATAACAATAAACGGATACACTCCTGAACAAAAAGGAGTAGTCTTGCATAATCACGCAGCTTCATTCCATACGAGGGCAAATGAAAGCGCAAATAATAAAGCCTACAAAGAAGCACTTAATCTCTGGACACAAGCAGCAGATAGATACTTAAATCTTATTCATGTTGTGAAGAATGCAGATCGAAGGAGTGATATGTTAAAGGATTACGAAAGCAAAGCCGGCAAGGCAGTTAACGAAATCCTTGCTGCTGAGCAGAGCTTTGCAGATGGCTTTTTTTCTCAAGGAAACTACCAGTGCAGCCAGGGAAATCTCAACCAAGCATTTGGTTTTTGGGATGCAGCAACAGACGCATATCTATCAATAATCCTAACAGCCAGAAAAGCAAAAGCATTGAGTATTGATCTCAGCAAGGATTACCTGGAGCCGTCATTGAAGTCATTCAACACTATCCTGAATGAGTCTATCCAGTGGGCGCTCCAAATAAAGAATCCCTCTTTTACCGAGCCTTACCTCAACAAGTTGAGATTACTCCCTCCTGAATGATTTCTCTCGATGCAAAACAGCCGGGCATCACCTTCTTATAAAGACTCATCAATCGGGCACGTAATCTTCTTTGTATAATTTCTCTTCGCATACTCCACAATGAGTGCGTGATATTCCTGGTATAATGGAACTTCTCTCGGCAATTGCCTCTCAAAAAACCCCTTCACGTCATCATATTTTGAACTCTCAATCAATCCAAGCTGAGAGCACATCCTTTTCGTATACGCGTCCACCACAAACTTCGGCTGCTTAAACGCATACAGTAGCATGCTGTCGGCAGTCTCCGGCCCGATGCCTTTCAGCCCAAGCAGTTCATCTCTTCCCGGAATCCTCTCATCCAGCTTTCTGAAAAATGCCGCAAATGTCCGCAGATACGCAGATTTCTGGTTAAAGTAGCCTGCCGGCCGTATCAATACTCTCAACTGAGGCAATCGTACTCTCAGCAACTGCTCAGCTTGGAGGGCTTTTGCATCCCTCAGATTCCTTAATGCAGCTTCAACGTTCTTCCAGGCAGTGTTCTGGGTCAGGATTGCCCCGCAGCAGATTTCAAATCTCTGGGCGTCATTCTTTGGATACCCATAGTCTCCGGGATGGTATCCTCTGGAGTTTGGATCCTTCTCTTCCAGCTCCAGCAGAGGCCACCAGCCCTGATATCCATACTTCTTCAGAAGCATTTTGTAGATTGATCGTGCTTTATTCATGAGGACTCAGACGACTGCAACATTTCCGGCTTAATAATCTTTTTTACTGCCAATACAAACCTTTTTAAAACATATTCCATTTTTCTAGGCAATGACCGAGCTGATCATCACAGAAAAGCCAAGCGCAGCAAGCAAGATAGCAGAAGCTCTTGCCGACGGCAAACCGATCAAGGAATCAGAAAAAGGAGTTCCTTATTACAAGATTACGCATGGCAAGAAGGACATCATTGTCAGCTGTGCAGTCGGCCATCTCTTCACGGTTGATGAAAAGCAGAAAAACGGCTGGGCATATCCTGTTTTTGATATCCAATGGACAGCATCCTCAGAAAGAAAGCAGTCAGCCTATACACAAAAGTACGCGCAGGTGATCAAAAAGCTTGCCAAGCAGGCAGACGAGTTCACCGTAGCCTGCGATTACGACATTGAAGGAGAGGTGATCGGCCTTAATGTTATCCGCTTTCTCTGCAATCAAAAAGACGCAGGAAGGATGAAATTCTCTACCTTAACCAAGCCAGACTTGCTCAAGGCCTATGACCACAAGTCAAAAAGCCTCGACTGGGGCCAGGCCTATGCAGGAGAGACGCGCCATTTCCTTGACTGGATGTATGGGATCAATACAAGCAGGGCATTGACGGCAGCCATCAAGACCTCAGGCATGTTCAAGATTATGTCGACTGGCAGGGTCCAGGGGCCCGCGCTCAAGATCATCGTTGAGAGGGAGAAGGAAATCCAGAGCTTCAAGCCAGCTCCTTACTGGGATGTGCTCCTTAATGCAAAAGCCAAAGGCGAAAAATTCAATGCAAATCATATCAAGGAGAAGTTCTGGGAGAGAGCAGAGGCAGAGCTTGTGATGCAGCATGTCAAGGGAAAAAAAGAAGGGGCAGTTGCTGATAGCCAAAAAAAAGAGTTCCTCCAGCAGCCTCCGTTTCCTTTTGACCTCACATCGCTCCAGACTGAGGCTTACCGTGCCCTGCGGCTCCAGCCGAAGAAAACCCTGAGCCTTGCCCAGGATCTTTATACCGGAGGGTTCATCTCCTATCCAAGAACATCCTCCCAAAAGCTGCCAAAGGAATTAGAGTATGGAAAAATCATGGACATGCTTTCAAAGCAGCCCCCGTATGCATCTCTTATAAGCAGATTCCAGGGCCTCAAGCCGAACGAGGGAAAAAAGACAGACCCTGCCCATCCAGCTATCTATCCGACAGGGCTTGCCCCAAAAGCAGTTGATGAAAAGGCTATGAAGCTGTACGATCTGGTTGTGAGAAGATTCCTCTCATGTTTTGGGGATCCTGCAGTGCGGGAGACGCAAAAGATAAGTATCGACGTAAACAAGGAGCTCTTTGTTGCCAAGGGAACCCATACGAAAGAGAAAGGCTGGCATGTCTTCTATGAGCCTTATCTTTCCTTGGAGGAGGAGACCCTTCCTTCATTGGACAAGGGGGATAGAGTCGAAGTTGTAAAGATCTCCATGCATGACCGGGAAACCCAGCCTCCAAAGCGCTATACTCCTGCTTCAATCATCAAAGAGCTTGAGCGGAAAAATCTCGGGACAAAAGCAACTCGGGCCCAAATCGTAGATACCCTCTTTGAGCGGGGCTATGTCCATGGAAATCAGATTCAGGCAACAGAGCTTGGAATACGGACTGTCGCAACCCTGCAAAAAAACGTTCCCTCAATTCTTGATGAAGACCTCACCCGCCATTTTGAGATGGAGATGGAGGAGATCCGGAGCAGGGCAAAGAAGGAAGACGAAGTCCTGAGAGAGGCAAAAGAGGTCTTGACAGCGCTCTTCAAGGAATTCAAGCAAAAAGAAAAATCCATTGGAGAAGAGCTTGGCCAGGCAAACAAGGAGAGCCGTGACATCCAGAATACCATCGGAAAATGCCCAACCTGCAGCGAAGGAACGCTGATGATGCGCCGAGGAAAATTCGGCAGGTTTGTAGCCTGCGACAAGTATCCTGATTGCAAAACCACTTTTTCTCTTCCATCAAACGCTCTCGTAAAAAACTCAGAAAAGATCTGCGAGCACTGCAGCCATCCCATGATCATGCTCATTAAGAAGGCGAAACGGCCCCAGGAGATCTGCATCAACAAGGATTGCCCGTCAAAAAAAGCAGATGAAGCCCAGCAAAAGGAAGAGGATAAGATAGTCTCAGAAAGGGAAGGCGCTGCCTGCAGCAAATGCAAGGATGGAAAACTTGTCTTAAGGAAATCGATCTATGGCAAGTTCCTGGGCTGTTCCAAATTCCCGAAGTGCAGGTATACTGAAAAACTGGGCAATACTACTCAATACCGAGCGAAAAAGAAATAATTATTTTTAATTGCCAATTAAAATATGAAAACCCTCATCATTCCAGGCAACGGCAACACCCCGATAACAAGCAATTGGTATCAATACGTTAAGGGCGAATTAGAAAAGACCGGGCTGGAGGTAATCGCTGAAAATATGCCTGATCCGGAACTGGCAAGAAAAGATATATGGATTCCGTTTATTAATGAAAAATTATCCAAGGATGAGGGCTCCATTTTGATTGGGCACTCATCTGGAGCTATAGCAATACTGAAATATCTCGAAGAAAATAAATGTAAGCTTGCAATCCTCGTTGGAGTCTACCATTCAGATTTGGATAATGAGATTGAGAAGAAAAGCGGCTATTTTGATGAGCCATGGAAATGGGATCAAATCAGAAGAAACGCTCGAAAAATAGTGATATTCGCATCTCAAGATGATCCTTTTATTCCGGTCTCTGAGCCGCGCTTGATAAAAGAAAAGCTTAATGCAGAATATCACGAATATAAAGATGAAGGGCATTTTGGAGAAGACGCAGACAAAAAGGAGTTTCCTGAGATCGTAGTAGTTGTCGAAAAAGTGCTAAGAGCTGGAAATCCAAACTGATGACAAAGATTGATCAAAAATAAAAAGAACGTCAATAAACTCAATTAAACAAACCCCAAGATAGTCCAAAACAATTAAAAAGTTCATCAAGATGCTCTCTATAGTCCTCATCGAGCCGGAAACTCCCGGAAACATTGGCGCTGTTGGCCGCGCCATGGCAAACTTCAGCTTCAATAATCTTGTTCTTGTCAATCCAAAATGCGATCATCTCTCCGGCGAAGCGGTGCAAAGGGCAAAGCGGGCAAAAACCCTTCTCAAAAAAGCCAAACTACTCAGATCCTTCAATGACCTGAAATCCTGGGATTACCTCATTGGAACAACAGGAAACATTGGCTCTTCCTACAATATCCTCCGCTCGCCGATGACGCCTGAGCAGCTTGGAGAGAAGATGTGCTCCCTTGTCAAATCCAAAGTTGCCTTGATTCTTGGCAGGGAGGGAAACGGGCTCACCAATGCAGAGATTGCGCAATGTGACTTCACAGTAACCATCGCAACATCCCCAAAGTATAGCTCTTTGAATATCTCTCATGCGCTTGCCATCCTGCTCTATGAAATATTCAAGGCTTCCAAAAAAAAGAAGATTGGGCAGCATATCATTCCCTTGCCAAGAAACGAGAAAACGCATCTCCTCAGAAAGATCAATGCAACGATAGATGCCTTGCCGTTCACCTCAGATCGCCGCAGGAACACTCAGCGCTCAGTCTGGAAACGCCTTATCGGGAAATCACTGCCCACAAGGCGGGAAGGCCATACCCTTATGGGGTTTTTTGAAAAAATCAGGAGAAGCCGCTAAATTTTTGGTGCTTCCTCCCTAAACAAGTACTGAGGAAGGTAGGAGCGTTTATAATAATGGTAGAACTCCATGATATTCAGCGTTTCTATGATATCTTTGAACCGCTCACGCAGCTCAATGGTTAACCTCCGTATCACTGCCTTATCATAGGATTCCATGTCCATCTCCATATCCCAATCTCCTACAGTCTTATGCGCCTGGACAATCTCTGGTGTTTTGCGGAGATGCTCCATCAGTTCATGCTCCCTCTCTTTGCTCATGTTATGGAGCTTAAGGAAAATCCTGAATTTGTTGATGCCGAGCTTGTTGCTATCCAGGACATACTTGATCCCCTTGATCACTCCTTTCTGAGAGAGCCGCTGAAATGCAGATCTGGCAGTTTTGATATTCACGTGGCTTTCCCTTGCAAGGGTTGTCATTCTGGCCTTTGGCTTCGCCAGAAGGATTTTCATAACTGCTTTGTCATAGTCGCTGAATTCTGCAACTCCGCGGTCACCGCCTATAATGATATAGGACGGGACCCAGGATTCGAGGTTTTTGTTCGAGATAAGATAAAGCCGGGGATACATATACGTAACCAAATTGAGAATGACTTTATAGTGGGGCAGGGTCTTCAGCAGAACAAAGATGTTCCTCAGTTCCTTATTAAACCTGGATGGATTCGGAGTCTCAATCTCCAGGACAAGATCAAATTCTCCATGAAGCTCGTACAGGGAAACAACATAGTCATGGTTGGCAAGGGTCTCGAGCAGCACTTTTTTGTCCTGCTCGCTGATGTAAGCTCCTTTGAAATACACCCTGAAGAGGAGCAGCCCAAAATAGGAATAATCAAAGACACAGAATGGAAGATGGACTATAGCCTGCTTTTCAAGTACTGCCAGGGTGTACTTGAGGCGCTGGGGGCTCTTTTTGAGCAATTTACTGAGTGTAATGATCCTAGCCGCAGCATTCTCTGAATACAGGAATGCCACATCATCCTGGGAGCGTTTCATCCTGGCGTCTTAGTCCTACTTTAGGCATCAATCTTTTTATTTATGTATATAAATCTTTCTAAAAGTGACAAAAAATAAAAAATATCATGCAGTTAAATATAAATATAGGAATTTGTATATTAATAGGTATATGGAACCTAGAAACATCTTTCAGGATATGGTAGAATACCATGTGACGAATAACCTTGAAGCCTGTCTTGGCTTCATAGAAGATGGGAAAATAATCTCACCAGAAAAAAAAAGGCCATATAGGCCTGGTCTTGACGAGAATCATATCTATGCCGGATTCCTATTAGTTTCAGATGGAAACAGGCTTCTTGATGCCCTTGTTAAGGACAAAAGAGTCACACCCAGTCCTGAACACATGAGCGAGTTTCAGTCTCTGGATGGAAAAGACGGCAGCCTCTTTGAATATTTTGATAGCCTGGCAAATACTGATGGTGTATTTATCTATGATTCCTTAGATGATAAGGTTGCAAGGGTCTATGAGATGGGAAATGAAGACAAGAAAAGCAGTTTTGAGACTGCAAAATCCTATCTTGCCTCGCTTGCCGGATGCAAATCTGCCAAGAGCACTATAAAAGAAGACTTGCCTGCAGATTTCTGCTCCTATGATGGCTCAGTTCCCTTGCAGGGAAATATAGGCACAAAGACGCGCCTTGCAATAAAGCTTCCCAAAATCTATGGGGGGATCAACGCCCAGGCATTCCAGATTAAGCATACGCCGTATACCGATTTCGGCATGGGAAAGGTGACGCACTTCGGCAAGGATGGTCTCAAGGAAGAATTCTTCTTGATGCATGAGCGATCAGCCATAAATCCGGAGAATCCCCACGGCATCATTGGGGTTTACAGGCAATACGCAAAAATCGATGGGAAGCTCGGTCGGACAATTGAAACAAGAACTCCACTTCCGATATTATACGAGACCGGAAGTTACACCCAACCGGATCAAACCAAGCGGCAGAACGCAGCATAAGGTGTGTTATGGACCCTACACAAATTGCTCTCCGGTTTATCGTTGCGTTCATTTTTGCAGTAGTCTTTGGCCTTGAGCGCCAGAGATCCCATAAGCCTGTTGGTTTTGGGACATTCGTCTTTGTGACTATCGGCGCCACAGGCCTTGCAATCGTTTCTGTTGAGCTTGGAACTGAAACCCCCTTATCGATATTGGGGAGCGTCGTGACAGGAATCGGCTTTCTTGGCGCAGGAGCGTTAATCAAGTCCGGAGACAGGACGCACGGCTTCACAACCGCAACCAGCATATGGGCATTTTCCATCCTTGGCCTCCTCATAGGATTAGGAGAGTTCTGGATGGCGGGTGTCATGTACGGGCTGATCTGGCTTGTCATCTTGGTAGACACCTACCTCGAGAAAAAGGGGATTGGCAGCTACCAAAGGAAACTGGTCATAAAAACAAACCGATTGATCCCCCAGAAAGAGCTAAAGAATCTCCTGGCCCAGAACCTCAACAAATACAAGGTTATGTCAGTGGAGATTGAAAAAGAGACTCCGGTGATGATCTTTACCTATCTTATCCAGAGCAAAAAGAACGACATCAACAAGCTGCCAAATATCCTGTACCAGATGGACTGGGTGCATTCCTGCAAGGTGGAATAGCAGTGCAAAAACTTTTAAACAACACTGCCTCTGAACTGCGTAATGGACATCATCCCCTGGCTTGACAGCTTATGTCCCAGGCTCCAGCATCTTCTCCAGGTTGAGTTCAGCAAATACTTTGAGTATGACCTGGCCCTTGCTCATGCAGCAACACAGGAAAGCATAGCGATGATGAGGAATGGAGAACTTCACCATTTTTTCCAATTGGAGTCCGCCACACTGGCAGAAGTGATAGCAGCTGTGAGCATAGATGATCCACTACACGAGTATGATGAGGCAGCCCTCTGTAAGATAGCTAAGGGCTGGAGAGATTCGCCTAAGCATCATGATCTCCTTGAACGCCACTCTACCATAGGAATAGGTTTCGCATATGATCCTGAATTAAATATCCTCTATGCAGCTGCAGATTTGAGGTAGAGTTTCTCTGTCTAGAGAGAACATATCGGCGCGCGGTGTTATATGAAATCGTTGACTTCTGGCGCCAAAATGATAAAATATAAAAAGGTCGTGTATATCAACTGAATAATTGGGGGTAAAAAATTATGATAAGGATTAATCAGAAAATTTCAGATCTTGAAATTGCAAATTTTGAATTGGAAGCATTCCAAAAGGAGGAAATAAAAAAACTTAAACTTTCCGACTATAAAGGTCAATGGCTAATCGTGATATTTTATCCAGCTGACTTTACCTTTATCTGCCCTACAGAATTAGAGGAAGCTGCTGATTATTATGAGGAATTCAAGAAATTAGGGGCTGAAGTTTTAAGCGTAAGCACAGATACTGTTTTTGTTCATAAGGCCTGGCATGATCATTCTCCAGCTATCAAAAAAATCAGATTTCCAATGGTAGCTGACCCAACTGGAAAATTATGTAGAGAATTTGGCACATATATTGAAGAAGAAGGGCTTTCCCTGCGCGGCAGTTTCATTATTGATCCTGAATCTGTGCTGAAAGCGTATGAAATACATGACAACAGTATCGGCAGAAGCGCAAAGGAACTCTTGCGTAAACTTCAGGCGGCCATATTCGTTAAAGAACACAAAGGAGAAGTTTGCCCGGCAAGCTGGAAACCTGGAGAAAAAACTCTTAAGCCCAGCTTGGATTTAATAGGCAAGATATAGTGCATAGAGATCCTAAACTTTAGAGCACCCTTCGTCAACGACTCTGCAGAAACCCCCAAGGGTTCATTGCCTCGGCTTCGTCTCGGTCATATAACCCTGGCCCAATAGGTTATCCGCATCATTCATCTCTTCTCAAACATCTCCTTAACCTTCTCATTTCCCATCGGAAAAGCAGCATCTCCAAGCTCGTACCAAATCTTCTCAGCCTCAACACCCCAGGAATAGTCTCCTCTCTCCCTTTCAATCTTATGGATCTTGAACTCTCCTGTCTCCTGGCCCTTCTTCAGGTGATAATAGATGCTCCTCATAGTCACAGCAGGAAAAAGCGTTTTGTAATTCCTATAGATGCCATACCCATACCCTTTCTTCATAAAGAACAGAAGCTCGATAATGTTCTGCCGGATAGGGCTCTTGACAGGTCTCCCCCTCTTCATATTTTCCATATTGAAAAGAAAACCTATATAAATCTTTCTCTACCGACAGTTCTTCAGACATGAACGCCCTTGAAATCTCCAACCTCCAGAAGTCCTATTTCAGCAAAGGCCGCAGGACAGACGCAGTCAAAGGAATATCCTTCTCCATAAAGAAGGGCGAAATCTTCGGTCTTCTTGGCCCAAATGGGGCTGGAAAATCCACAACAATCAACATGATCTCAGGAGTTGTGGAAAAGGATTCAGGATCAATCCGGATTTTAGGGAAGCAGCCTGAAGAAGACTGGGAATACGTAAAGAACAGGATGAATGTTGCTTCAGCCTATTTCGGTTTGTCAGATGTCCTTACTGTCAACCAAAACCTCAAGGTCTATGCAAAGCTCTACAACCTTAAGAATCCTCAGGACAAGATTGACGATCTGCTGAAGAGGTTTAAGATCTTCAGCCTCAAGGATAGCCTTTCCAACACACTAAGTTCCGGAGAAAGGACGCGGCTTGGCCTGTGCAAGGGATTCCTCAATGATCCGGAGCTTATACTTCTCGATGAGCCTACTGTTGGTCTTGACCCCGATATTGCAGAGACCACCCGCACCATGATCAAAGACTACCAGAGAGAAAAAGGGGCAAGCATACTCTTTACCTCCCATTACATGTATGAGGTTGAGGAGCTCTGCAGCAGGATAGCATTCATGTCCAAAGGCACGATCATAAAGATTGACACAGCATCAAATCTCAAGCAAATGATCAAGCAGCAGCGTGTCTCAATGAAGTTCCTTGTGGCAGACAAGAAGCTGGAAGCATTTTTCAGGGAGCGAAACATCAACGTCATCTTTCCTGCGCCGCATCATGTTGTATTTGACATCTCTGCAACTGGAGAAGATCTCTACAAGATCATGAACTCGCTCTTCAAGCGCGGCTATAAGCTCAAGGATATGGAAATCAAGCGGCCTTCGCTTGATGATGTGTTCATAAAAATATCAAGAGGGGAAAAGTGAAGCTCTACAGGATCCACGCCATGCTGATGAAGTACTGGTATATCTCCCTGAACAGCCTGGACAGGATTTTTGACATCTTCTACTGGCCAATGATAGACCTTTTTCTGTGGGGATTTGCCAGCTATTACATTAAAGCGCTCGCAGACGTGAATGTCCTCAGCGTCTTCATTGGAGGGGCAATCATCTGGATATTCCTCTGGAGGTCAGCACAGGATGTGACGGTCTTCGTTCTGGAAGATTTCTGGAGCAGGAACCTCTATAACCTCTTCAGCTCTCCATTGCGCGTCACAGAAATGATCCTTGCTTTGGTGATCTTCAGCACAGCGCGCGCAGCTGTGGCATTCCTGTTCCTTATCGCCATGGCCTATCTTCTGTATTCCTTCAGCATCGTCTCTATAGGATACATGAACTTTGCGCTGTTTGTTGTCCTGTTGATGTTGTTTGGCTATGCAGTAGGATTGTTTATAACCTCCTTTCTCTTCAAGTACGGCTCCAGAATCCAGGTCTTTGCATGGTCGGTTGTCTGGATACTTCAGCCCTTCTCTGCAGTGTTCTATCCTGTTTCCGCCTTGCCTCCCTGGGCGCAGAATGTTGCCGTCATTCTTCCAACAACCTATGTCTTTGAGGCCATGCGTGCAGTCTTAAACAACACTCCAATCCACTGGAACGGGATTATCTATTCTTTTGTTGCGAGTCTTGTCCTTCTTGTCCTTGTCAGCATCTTCTTAGGAAGGAGCATCAGGAATGCCCGTAAGCAGGGTTTGCTGGCGAGGTATGAGTGACCCTTTGTTCAACGCCCATAGGCGAGAAAACCTCGTGAAACCGAAACATTTATATACTTTTAAGTGAACACTTGTTCATATAAAGGTGAACAGTATGTACATTAATAAGTCTACGGTTAAAGTACTGCAATTATTTACTGGTCGTATAACCGAATCATTCACTCTTAGAGAAGTAGCAAGAAGACTAAAAATGCATGTATCCCTTACACATCGCGCAATACATCCATTAATAGATGCTAAACTTATTGAGCAAGATAAGCATAAAAATCTTAGTCTAAATTATAAAATCCATCATGAAACCCTTGTTTTTGCTGAGTACTTAAGGAGAGATATCTTACTGAGTAAATTCAAGGATATTAAACTTTTTGTAGAAGAGGTTCTCACTAAAATCAAACAAGATAGTTTTGTTTTGCTTATGTTCGGTTCAGCAGTGGATTCCAATAAACCAAGAGATGTAGATATCCTATTGATAGTGGACAGTACAGATAAAGTTGAGTTCCATGAGAAGTTCCTCCACAACATTGCATCAAATTATGGCTTACCTTTTGAGGAAAGGGTTATAGGCTTTGAAAGTGTTTACGAAATGCTTTCCAAGCGTGATGAAAAAAATGTTATGAATGAGATATTAAACAAGCACATAATCTTATATGGTGCAGAACTGTTTTATAGACTAATCCAGAGGGGGCGGTCATAAATGTTGGATGAAAGAAAGTTAAAAGAAGCAGAAAACAGGGTTAAGCAATTTATCAGTGATGGCGTAATAAAATCAAAAGGAAAGCCAGCACATGTAGACTTTTTCATCAAGAACGCTGACGATTCAATTGATTCTGCAAAAGCATTATTTGAGTTGTCAACCAACCCTAAAAAACAAGAATCACTTGGTTTTACTAGCTTCAATGGCTTGCTCTGGGTAGTCAATGCCAGTTATTACAGCATGTTTTACATGGCGAGAGCACTCTTGGAAAATGCGGGAATAAAGATAAAGTCAGATCTTTCTATTCATGCAGTAACATTTGATGCAATGATCTGCTATTTTTATCTCACAGACAAATTACAGAAAGAATTTTTAGAGCGAGCGTAGCGAACTAGAGTCTAAACCCCCTGCCCTTTAGGGCGGTGGAGGAGGCCACTTTCGTCGCCAGTTACGAACGAAGTGGAGTTCTGGCGACCTGCGACCGCAGAGTAAATCTGGAGTTTGACTATCAAAAGAACGAAGTGATACATAAAGTCAAAGAATCGAGGGGCAATTTCTATTTTGAGTAAGAAGTGTGGTCGGGAGTTGCTTGTTTATCTCTAATATTTTTAAGCCTCCATTTAGGTATTACCCCTTTATCAGCATCATCATGATGATTTCCACATAAGAGAACCAAATTGGTAATCCTATTATTTGAGGGGTTTCCGTCAATATGATGTATCTTAAGATTCCCTTTTTTTCCGCATTCTTGACATTTACCACTTGCGATATCATATACCTTATTTTTCAAGTCATCAGGTATAGGAAGTCGCTCTTTCTTCTTCGCTCTTCCTCTTTCTCCAATATTTTTTAGAAAATTAATACCTAATTTATTAATCTCTGCTAACAATTTTTTAATGACAGAAATAGTCTTTTCTCGAAATTCTTGATTTTTAATACTGAAGTATACTATTACACCAATACTCACAATTATTAAGCCAACAAAGATATAGAAAAATATTTGATATTGTGGAGGCAATAAGAGTTTAACAATATATCCTACAAAGAATATAATAATTAATCCAACAATTAGTGGAATTATTTCAATCTTATTGAAAATTCGGGGATTAGTGCGGTTTTCGTTATCTTCGGAATCTGTCATCCTCTATTGCTTTTGACATTCTTCTTTAAATACTTTGCGTTTAGAAATTGTCCACTCTGATTTATTGAACTCCAGATTTATTGAAACAACCATTAAACCTAATAAAAGTACGTTTAATAGCCTATTTTAATACAAAACCGAGATCTTGTCTTCTTCTCCGGCATTACAACCATGCGAAGTCGAAGAAAACTGATTCATCAGTCTCAAAGTCTGCAACAATAAGTTTTTAAACCCCCCTGCCTTTTGGCTGGATATGGACATTCGCAAGATCGCCATCATCCTCGTCATCGCAATCCTCTTCGGAGTATTAGTCCAGGCGACCATTGAAGCGATCTATCCCCAGCCCAGATATGAAGACTTCTGCAAAGAGAAGTTTGTGCGCCCGGTTCTAACTTCAGAAAAGACCGGAACAAGGGAAAGCTGCCAGCCATACAACGCTCCCACTGATGAAGAATTAGAATCCTGCTCTGCTCAGGAAGGCTACCCTGATTACCACTATGACGAATACAGCTGCCCAACAGAATACAGCTGCAACTTCTGCCAGAAAAATCTCAATGAGGCAAACAAGCAGTACAATCTGGTCGTATTTATCGTCTCAAGCATCTTCGGCCTTATTGCAATCTTCCTTGGCGTCTATCTTCCCACAGAAGCAAACCGCCTCAATGAATGGGTCGGCACAGGCTTCATGCTTGGCGGCATCATCTCAGTCTTCATTGGCACAGCCCGTTATTATTCAGACATGGCAAGGATCGCAAGGCCGATTATCCTCCTGATCGAGCTCCTCATCATCATCTGGATTTCCTACAAGAAGCTTAATAAAAAGCTGAAATAAATAACTTCTATGATTGTTCTAGAGCTCTCAAAGGAGAATATCAGATTAGCCGCGGCAGAAGCAATAGCGCTCTTAAAAATAAAAAAACCAGATTGGAAATTAGATAATAATTTTTTAATAATAAAAAATAAAAAAATCAATGAAAAAAAAGGTAATAATGAAGCAATCAAAATCAAAAAACTAATAAAACGGCTTGCCTTTACAAGAAAAGCCTACACGCTTCTCTTTGAATGCAGCATACCCTCATTGCCGGAAAAAATAAAAAAATACAATTGGAACAAAGCCTACAGGCAAAACTGCGCTGTAAGGCTCAAAGGAAAATCGCATCTAAAGCTCGAGGAAATCGCTCCTCTTGTCCTCAAAAAAATCAAAAACCCAAAAGTCAATCTCTCAAACCCAAAAACGCAATTCACCTTCTTCTTCGGAAAAAAGGCATACGCAGCTATTCTCAAAACAATCCCGAAGCACAGTTTTGAGGAAAGAAAAGCCAACAAGCTCCCCGGTCTATTGCCCATAGCGATGAGCCCGAAGCTGGCCGCAGCTGCAATAAACCTCACAGGCATAGAGAAAGGAACTCTTCTCGACCCCTTCTGCGGAACTGGCGGGATCTTGATAGAGGCGTCATTGATGGGATTGAAGCCAATAGGCTATGATATCGACAGGGAAATATTGAAGAAATGCAAAAAGAATATCGATTTTCTAAAAATAAAGAACATAAATCTGGAGAACAGAGACTCGTTGAAATGGAACACCTCAGTGGATTATGTGGTGACAGATTTGCCGTATGGAATGAACACCAAGAAGATAAAAAATAATTTTTATAAAGAGTTCTTGAAAGTTCTTAAAGGAAACCTGCAGAAAAAAGCAGTAATTATATTCCCGCATAATCTCAATTATAGAAAATTAATAAAAGATGCGAAATTAAAGATAGAAAACGAGTTCTCAATGTATATCCATAAGAGCCTGACAAGGAGGATTGTGGTTGTTAAACAAAAAGAGTAAACTATATAAGCTCCTATTATACCCAACAGCCATCATGAACAAGAAAGGATTGACCCCACTATTATGGGTCATGCTCATCGTCCTCATTGTCCTGGTTATATGGCTGGTTATGAAACGGCTAGGTGCTTAAAATTACAATACCCGGAGCAATCGAAAAGCTAATTGAAGCACTATTAATCCTATTCGGGATATTTATCATTATCCAAATTCTGATTAAGCTTAGTGGAGGATCTTGGAGTACAGAGGATATCATCCTAAGCCTGTTAATATTTAATATTGGGGCCACATTTACGATAGGAATCATGCTTGCACAGCTTAAATCGGATCACAATCATCTTAAAACTCAATTCAAAAGTCTGGCTAATGATTTCAAAGAGCATAATAAGAAGTCAACCAAATAATTACTTCACTCCTAACTCCTTCTCAACCTTTGCAACCGTCTCCCTGATCTTCGCAACAGCATCAGGGTTTGCAGAGATTGACGTGCAGCCTCGCTTCACCAAAAATCTTGCCATTTCGGGCTTGCTTCCAGCCTGGCCGCAGATAGAAGTCTGGACTCCGTATTTCTTTGCAACAGAAAGCACCATCTCGATCTCTCCAAGCACAGCAGGATGCATCTCATCAAACAGCTTTGCGATCTTCTCGTTATTGCGGTCAATACCTAACGTAAGCTGCGTCAGGTCATTGGTACCAAACGAAACAAAACTGATCCCCTCCCTGCACAGTTCATCAATAATCCAGCATGCTGCAGGCGTCTCAACCATAACTCCAAACTCAACATCCTCAAGGGGCTCCATCCCGATCTCCCTCATGATCTCCTTTGCAGCAGCAACCTCAGAAGCCCGTATCACAAAAGGGATCATCACCCCGACATTCGTAAATCCTCGTTTATGCAGTTCCTTGACTGCCTGAAACTCGGCCTTCAAAATCTTCGGCTCATCCAATCCTCTCCGTATTGCATGCCACCCTATCATCGGATTGCTTTCTTTCGGCTCCCGGTCAGCTCCCTTAAGGTTCCTGTACTCATCAGTCCGTATATCAGAAGTTCTGACCCAAACAGGCTTTCCTTCAAAGGCTCCAGCAATCTTTGAAAGGCTCTCAACAAGCATTGCAGTATACTCTTCCTCCTTCCCTTCTCTTATATACCATGCCGGATGCACCCCATTGTCAGCAATCATAAACTCCAGCCTGCAGAGCCCTACTCCGTCTGCTCCTGTTGTTGCAGCCCTCTCTGCATATTCTGGCAGATCGGCAATTACCTTGACCTGCGTCTTTGTCCGTAGCCTGCTCGCTTTGAATGCGTGGATCTCCCGAGAGGTCTCATGCCCCACCTTTCCTTCAAACACAACGCCATGGGAAGCTGCAACTGTGATGATCTGCCCATCTTTCAACACACTTGTTGCATTCGTTGTTCCAACAATGCAGGGGACCCCCATCTC
>DATDTY010000042.1 GCA_035290625.1 Candidatus Nanoarchaeia archaeon | reverse complement strand
TCTTAGCAACAACTTTATTAAGGTCTACATCATATGTTCTCTTTCGCATTGTGGGGTCTCCACCACCCCCATCTATCCATTAGATGGGGGCTGAAGCCCCCTTAAATCTTTCTAATTGTGAGTTAACTTGCAATCGAGCCGGTTCTGACCCAGCATCTCCGATTACAGACGAACGTTCTCATTCCATATAGTCTCTAAGCACCCCCCTCATACACTTAGAGGATACGTAGGTGCATTAGGATCAGAGATTAGTCCCAGATATTCCTTTCCACCCCCTGCTTCTTGCTATTCCATGAAAGCTAACGCTATAGCGTCGCCTCAAATTCCATGAAGCTCCAGATACTCTAACGTGAGCCTCTGCTCAACAATATCCAGATATTTCTTATACGGAACATAAGGGTTAATATTCTTATTGACAATCCAAAGGAGATGGAGCCATAAACTCACGAGAAAGTAGAAATACCCGATTAGATAAGAGCAACTCTTGCTCTTAATCCTCCCATCATCTTCTACTCTGAAATTTGTTTCTATTTGTTATCTTCTCTTGTATCGCCAGATATATTCTACTCGAGTCTTGAAATGAATATTCGTTGCGAATGTCCATGCATAATCCTCTATTCCCTTACACACGACAATGGTGGTTCTTGGCCTCCATCAAGAACCAAGATGCATATCACAACGTAGTGTTCAGTTTGCGCAGGAGGAGGTCACGGGCAGAAAATCGCTCCGCAATTTTCTTGTCTGGAGAATCGCACTATCAAAAACCAGGACCTTTAGGCCGCGGATGCGTTCGGTTTTCTTTATTTTGCCTCGGCTTTTGAAAAAATAAGCGTATCAAGCTTTGAATCCAGCCCACGTCCTTGTAATTCAGCTAATCTGACTTTGTCTTCTTGCTTCGTTCGTAAGTATTTATAGAGTCGTATAAGATACCATTCAGCAGGCAAATAAAAAAACTTATGCCTAAACCTAAACCTAGCAACAGATAAGGCAACTTTGTAGCCAATCTTTGCAACTGGTTTGAATCTCTTTACTTTTGGAAGCCAATATCTTTCTATGCTCCCATTTATGAACGGAAAGATATAATCATACTGAATCATCTGAACCCATCTTTTGTACTTCCTCGGCACCCACGGAGTATTATGCCGATACGATTCCACCTCTCCCCACCCCTCCAAAGTCTGGGGTTCCTTATATCCGTTCTTTACACAGAGATTCCAAAGCGCAGTTCCGTTAGGATACGGTGTAAAGGGTATAAGGTACGCATCATTATTAGAATTAATGCTCCACGCATAGGCAATAAGATCCAGCGTTGAATTAAATTCCTCCTTCATCCTCAAGCCGGGGATCTGAGGAAGTCCAGTCATGCATGAAAGAATAACCTTCAATCCGTACTTATTACATGTTCTGACAAGTTTCTTTGTGTCTTCTACGCTGCATCCTTTATTGATCAACTCTAACACAGCATCAGTTCCCGATTCCGCTCCTACAAGAAACTCAATCACTCCGCATTTCTTCATCAGTTCCCACATTTCGGGCTCATACATATTCAACTGTCTCGTTCTCCCATTCAGAAACTCTAATCTTATTGGAATCTTTCTATCTACAATCCCTTGGAATATCTCCTTAGCTCTTCTTTTATTTGTAAAAAACAGGCTGTCAAGCATTCGAATCTTCTTTATACCATATATCTTAGATAACCATTCAAAATCATCTAGCACTCTACCAGAAGAAAGACCTTTCCAAACCTTTTGGCTCATCTTAATCTCAAAACAAAAGGCGCACTCAAAAAAACATCCTCTGCTGCTTATATATTCAACAGTTTTATCATCGACGAGATCATTATTCAAAATCCTCTCGCTTACAAGTTCGTAAGGCATCCTTGGGAGATCATTAGGATCGTCCATGACGCGCGGAGGCGTGCTCACAACATTGCTTCCTTCCCTGTAAACAATACCTTTGACATCAGCATAAGGTTTGTGCTGAGCTAAACAATCAACAATCTCCCTGAATGCAGTCTCGCAATAGCTTTTTATAACAATATCGACCCATTCACTCTTTGCAGTCTGCTCAGGAAGGAGTGTTGGATGCACCCCTCCCCAAATAATCTTTACCTTTGGATTTTTCTTTCGAATGAGCTTACAAATATTGATAGCATCAGTGATCTGATAACCAGTCATCACACTAAATCCTACACATAATGTATCGTCATCAAGAAAATTAAGGGCTTCTTTGTAATAATCTCTCATAGGTCTTGCCATAACAATCTTAACCTCGTACTCATCTCTGATCACTGAAGCAAGAGCTAAAAGTCCGATGGGAAGGCCGCTGCTGAAATTATCAGACATAGGCTTTGGATTGACAAGCAAGACTTTCTTTTTCAGCAACGGTTCCATAGAGCACTCCGAAAAACTCTTTAAAGATTGCAGGAAGTTGCCAGCATCCTATTTAAGGTTTTCGGTGGAACGCTTTTAAATAGGCCATGCACTCAAAGCCGAATGAAGGCCATCATTGTCAATTCTGGACGGGGATGCAGACTAAATTCGTTGACAAGCAACACTCCTAAATGTTTGATCAAAGTTGGCGGAACTGAAATTCTTGGCCATCAATTAAGGGAGTTAATTGCCTGTGGCATCACAGACATAATAATCACCACAGGACCCTTTGAGGACCAGATCAAGTCGTACGTAAGAAAGAATTTTCCGAAAATCTCAATTACATACGTCAGGAATCGCAAGTATAAAGAAACCAACTATATTTACTCACTCTGGCTCACACACCATTTGATAAATGAAGATGTGATATTTATGCACGGAGATCTGCTCTTTGAAAAAAGCATACTGTCAAACCTTCTTAAGCAAGAGGTAACTTCAATACCTCTTGCCAAGAATCTTCAGCTTCCTGATAAAGATTTCAAGGCAAGAGTGATAGATGGACGCATTGCAAAGATCGGGGTGGATATCTTTGGAGAAGGGGCATATTTCTGTGCACCAATCTATCGGATATCAAAAGAACATTTTCTTCTTTGGATGAGGAAAATCTGTGAATTCATATCAAATGGAAGGGTTTCGGAATATGCTGAGAACGCGTTGAATGAATTAAGCAGCGAAATAGAAATGCATCCATTGTACTATAACGGATTCTGTATGGAAATAGACAATCAAGAGGATCTCAAACGCGCTAATAATCAGATATACGCTAATAATCGAATAGAGAGAAAAGCATGAGCGAAGTGAAAAAAGCAAAGGTATATGTCAGCATGGCCGCTGACATCATCCACCACGGGCATATAAATATTATAGAGAATGCACGAAAATTAGGGGAAGTAACTGTTGGTTTGATGACAGATATGGCATTGGCAGGCTATAAACGCCTCCCACTTCTCTCATACGAACAAAGAAAAAGAATAATTGAGAATATTAAAGGCATAGAAAAGGTAATCCCGCAAGCATCTCTGGATTATCTTCCTAACCTAAAAAAAATGAGGCCGGACTACGTTGTTCACGGCACTGATTGGAGAACCGGCACCCAAAAGGAAACACGGGCAAAAGTAATTGAGGTATTAAGGGAATGGGGTGGGAAGCTTGTAGAAGTTGACTATACAAAAGACATTTCTTCAAGTCAAATAGTTAGTAGGATGAATGCGATAGGAACAACACCCGAAATACGCCTAAGGAAACTAAAAAAATTATTAGAACTTAAGCCAATTGTAAGGATCATGGAAGTGCATAACGGTCTGACAGGGAGAATAGTTGAGACCACACAGCTAATTGAAGGAGACAACGTAAAAGAATTCGATGGAATGTGGGCAAGCAGCCTGACAGACTCAACTGCCAAAGGCAAGCCAGACACAAAAGTTGTAGATGTAAGTTCTCGGGTGCACACCATAGATCAAATATTTGAGGTAACGACAAAACCACTTATCTTTGATGGTGACGACGGAGGGCTGCCAGAGCATTTTGGATTCATGGTTAAGACACTTGAAAGGCTTGGAGTTTCAGCAGTAATCATTGAAGATAAGACCGGAGCAAAGAGGAACTCCCTTTTCGGGGCCGAAGCAGGCCAAACCCAAGATAGCGTGCAGAATTTCTGCGGAAAGATAAAAACAGGAAAGAACGCACAAGTCACAGATGATTTTATGATTATTGCAAGGATTGAAAGTCTAATCCTTGGGAAGGGGCATGGAGACGCTCTAAAAAGGGCTCAAGCATATATAAAAGCAGGAGCAGATGGAATTATGATTCACAGCAAGGCAGATAACGCCAAGGAAGTGCTTGAATTCTGCAATCTCTATGCCAAATTTGAGCAGAGAGTGCCATTAGTGGCGGTGCCCAGTACCTATAGTCATATCACCGAAAGAGAACTGGCGGACGCTGGCGTGAATATTGTCATCTATGCAAACCATATGCTGAGAAGCGCATATCCTGCAATGGTGGAGACAGCAAAACTCATATTAAAGCACGAAAGATGCCATGAGGCAAATGAGGTATGCTATCCCATAAAAGAGACAATCACCTTGATACCTGCAAGCAAATGACCTAATAAAAATGCCGAGGAGATGAAAAGGAATAAAATGATCGATGCAAAAATACTTTACGAATCCATTATAGAGAACGGAAGCAATTTATTTACGGGGGTCCCAGATTCGCTGCTGGCACATTTTTGTGCCTACATCACAGACAATTCAAAAAATCATATCATCTGCGCAAATGAGGGAAACGCAATAGCGCTAGCAGCAGGCTACCATCTTGCTACCAAACAGATCGGAGTAGTTTACATGCAGAATTCTGGCTTGGGAAATTGCGTCAATCCTTTAACCTCGCTTACAGATGCAGACGTTTACAGCATTCCCGTGCTGTTGGTTATAGGCTGGAGAGGAGAACGCGAAGATGAGCCACAGCACAAAAAGATGGGAAAGATAACCCTGGATCAGTTAGACACGCTGGGGATACCTTATTCCATCCTGCCGCAGGAGGGGAAAGAACTGAAGGAAGCCGTAGATAAGGCATATTCTTCAATGAAGGGTAGCAATACTCCTTATGCGCTTGTTGTTAGAGAAGGAACATTCAATGCATACCCTCTTAAGAGCGAAACAAAAGTGAAATTTGAATTAAGCCGGGAAGAGGCAATAAAATTGATTGCAGGGAACCTAAAGGATGATGATATCATAGTATCCACGACAGGAAAGGCATCTCGGGAAGTATTTGCATTTAGGGAAGAACTCGGCCATGATCATAAAAAGGATTTTCTTACCGTTGGCTCTATGGGGCATTCCTCAAGTATTGCTTTAGGCATCGCCCTATCAAGGCCTGGCAGAAATGTATACTGCTTCGATGGTGACGGCGCCGTAATAATGCATATGGGCGTGCTTGCAATAATCGGCGATAAGAAACCAAAGAATTTAAGGCATATCATCTTCAATAACGGGTCTCATGATTCTGTCGGCGGGCAACCTACTGCAGCATTCAACATAGACCTTCCGGCTATCGCAAAAGCTTGCGGTTATACTAGCACAGCATGCGCAGAAACCCCTGAGGATATCAAGGGCAAATTAAGTCTGCTTCAATCAATCGACGGCCCATCTTTATTGGAAATCAAAATCAACAAAGGAGCAAGGGTCAATCTTGGAAGACCCACAATAACTCCAATAGAAAACAAAAAAGCATTTATGGAGTATATCTCAAGAGGCTAAACCTATGGCAGTCGTATATGAAAATCCCAGCCCCCTAAATGAAATAGCAGGCATACTCCAAAAAGAGAAGCCTCACTCTATCCTCCTATTAAATGGAGAGAATTCGTATTATGCCTCAGGAGCAGAGAAGCTCATCAGCCCTCAACTTAAAGGCTATAGGGTAACCTATGCTTCAACGCGCAATCAAATTCCATCAATAGAAGACGTCCGGAAGACCATAACCCTTATCCGGGAAAATAATATAGACTTTATCATAGCAGTCGGTGGCGGGAAGGTTATGGACATAGCTAAAGCAGCAGCATTGCTTTACAAAGAAACAATGCCCATCAAAGAATACATAACCGCAAAAATAAAAGCAAATGGAAGCAATCTTCCAAGAATACTCATTCCAACCACTTCCGGATCAGGAGCTGAAATAACGCCATTTGCAGTTGTATACATTGATAAAACAAAATACTCTCTCGCTCACCCTAGTATGGTCCCTGAACATATCCTCTTAGACCCATCTTTGACCTATTCCCTCCCGCCAAAAATCACAGCTCAAACAGGAGTGGATGCTCTTGCGCAAGCCATAGAGGGATTATGGTCTGTTAAATCAACAGAGGAATCAAGGCAATACAGCAGGGAGGCAATCCCTATCATTCTTTCCAATATTGTCCAAGCTGTTAATGCTCCAACCCCCGAAAATCGTGCAGCAATGATGTATGCAGCCCATCTCGCAGGAAAATCGATAGCCATAGCAAAAACAACAGCAGCGCATGCCATATCCTATCCATTAACAGCATACCACAATATCCCCCATGGCCACGCAGTTATGCTTACTCTTCCTTATTTCTTTCCAATCAATGAAAATGTAACTCCGGAAAACATACAGAATGGGCTGGCAATAGATACTGTTAAAACTCGCATTTCAGAATTACTCAGCTTATTAAGTGCAAAAGACGGAGAAGAAGCGAGAGACAAACTCATAAGTCTAATGGAGCAGATAGGCCTTGAAACAAGATTAAGCAGATTGGGAATCCATGGGGGGGACTTAGGAAACATCATAGATCATGGATTCAACCCTCAAAGAGTAATCAATAATCCTGTAATGGTAACCGAAACAATAGAGAGAGGGATACTAACAAGGATTCTCTAATACTCTGATAAACGGGCAATCCATCGTGCTCCAATTAATGCATAACAGGTTTTTCCAAAAAGAACTTCTCTCTGTAAATCTTACTCAATTCTTCAAACTTTTTATTCCCTTCTTCATCAAACTTCTCAGCTATCCTAATCTCAGGCCACATCTCTCTTGGAAACTTGGCATACAGTACAAACGTTCTCTGCAATCCGAGAATCTCTTCCTTGGATATATGGGGCATATTCAGAGTAAAATCAGCCCTGTAATCTCCGGCCATATGGTCCTGGGGGATATACCCCCTTTCAACACTAAGGTCATATAAGCTAGTCCCGCGATAAGGGTTAAAGACATGTATCATGATATTATCAAGCCCAAGTTTCCTATTCAACTCAATTGTGTCAAATATCTGCTCCCTTGTTTCTCCAGGAAATCCAATAATACTATTTGCTGAAATCTGCATCTTGCTGTTCTTAAGAAGCCGAAAGGCCTCAACGATCTTCTCATTGCTCATCATCCTGTGTATGACTTTCCTTCTAAACTCTTGATTTCCGCTTTCTACCCCTGCAGATATCGAAACACAGCCGGCGTCCTCAAGGAGCCTTACATTCTCCTCGTCAACCCCTTCTACCCTCACCTGACACCAGAAAGGAATCCCAACCTTTTCCTTCCATAAGCGTGAAAACTCTCTAATGCGCTCTTTTGATGTTGGCAGGAACATCTCCGCAAGAATATAGACATATTCAAGTCCGTATTTGTCTTTAAAATATTTCACCTCATCGATAAACTTAGGGATACTCTTCTCCCGATAACTCTTATGCTTGTGAACCTTATTGAGGAATTCATTTATGCAGAACGTGCAGGAGTAGATACATCCTCGGGTCAGCTCAAAACATCCAGTCCTTCCGATATTCCCGGACATGGGTTTGTAGATCCTTCTCCTGTCAAAAATCTCCCAATCCTGCATCGGCAAATCATCCATATCGATAAGATTTCCAAGCCTATTCTTATGAATCTTGCCATCCTTTTTTACCCAGAGATTAAGGATTCCCGTATAATCCTCCTTATTTCTCAATTTTTCACACAATTCAACAAAAGAATTTTCAGCCTCTCCGACACAGACAATATCGATATTCCTTTCATCTATAACGTCCTCTGGAGAAGTCATAGCATGTGCTCCGCCGCAAGCAACAACAATCTCGGACTTAACCCTCTTCACAGCATCAATAATTTCCATTCCCATCTTAAATGTTAACTCAACTGCAGAAAAGCCAATGAGGTCTGGCTTAAACTCTTCAACCATCTCCAGAAAATCCTGGAGCATATCTGTATCATTAAAATAAATTCCATAATCAGAAAAATGCGTCTCCTTGACCTGCAACGTCCTTACCCGGGCATCATCTCCAGTAAACCCCCGCGTATTGTAGAAAGTAGTGTCAAAGAGCCTGACTTCGTTCCCTGCCCTCTTTAAGCACGCAGAAAGGGTTGCCAAATTGGGTGGAATCAGCGTGTCCATTGAAGAATTTGCGTGGATGAGTAGGACTCTGAAGTTCCTGCCAGGCATACCATTCCTTCCTTCTCCCATTCACTATCGTTACTTTTACTAGTATATATAATTTTTGATTCTGCGAAATCAGGCCAAACGCAAAAATTTAAAACCACAAGTATATCCCTAAACTGTATGGATAGCAAGACACATCTGCTTATATCACAAAAAATCCTCAAGAGCTGCAATGCGGACGAGTCAAATGCGTTCTTCTCGTTGATCCCGGGGATACAGTTCCATCTGCAACCCTTCAATTCCCTCTACACCCACACACTAGAAAACCAGCCAAGATTGCTGGATGCAGCATTTTGTCTTTTTAAAGGAAAGAAAACTAACATTTCAAAAGGTTCGCTTGAATATCTCAAGATTCAGGCGGAAAAAGACAACCTCCTAGTCTCAATCTCCGAATTGGGTCAAGAAAAGACATTAAACCTCAGCAGGCAAGATGCATGCCTGAGCCTCATAACCCACATCTACCTAAATGCATGCGTTTATCCAGTACAGGCGTTCCTGCCATATTCAGCTATCCCCTCGGGCCATTGGGAATTCTGGAACAAAATAGACTATTCCTTACTTCAAAGGAGATGGCAAGAGAAGCAATTGCAACAAGAGTTCAGGGAAAAAGTGGCGAAAGCCGATATTGATAAAATACAGATAAACTCTGAAGCATTCCCCCCCCTTATTCGCAAGCGAGTGTTAAAACAGAAAGACAACGACCTTAATAGCCCAGCCTTACTGAAAGCCATGATTATACGGCTTGGAGAGCTCGGAAGCCCACCAGTAAACTATGAGACAGTGGATAGGGCCGTAAGATTTCTGCTCAGACACCTTAACATTAATAAGCATCTGCGGGTTGATCGTGAGAGAGCCTATCTGCTAGTCACGGAAGCAAAGATTTTAAAATGCATTGCCGAATCTCTTCCCAAGCATTAAATAACAAGTGAGACTCATGGTTGAACTAAGCACACTCCTGAATCTATTCATTATTGATGCAGTCCTTATGGTCTGGATGTCTATCATCCTATTTTTCATATATTTAAAGCTCTTGATGCAATAACATGGAAAAAAAGAGGATTACTTTCAATGATTTGGATCGTGTCGCTACAGTTCCGATGCCTCGCGCAAATATGTTTCTTCATTACCCCTATTTAATATTAGGGTGGGTCTTTGGCAACATACTTCGGCTCTCTCCAAACATGATTACCCTCCTTTCCTTCATCGCAGTCATTTTTAGCGCCTACCTGTCTATCACCGGTCATCTTATCGGCGGAGCGCTCTTTTTCCTGTTGCGATTCCTTCTCGATAATGTCGACGGAAAACTAGCAAGGCTGTGGGGTGTATCCTCACGCTGGGGAGGCATCTTTGATTGGGTCACCGGCTATATCGGAACTGCGCTGATTACCATCGCACTTTTCTATAACCTTAATGAGACACTCATCTTCTTATTAACGCCCTTTATTATTCTTATGTCCTTAATCCACCCTCTTCAGCATTTGGTTGTCATTTTAATCCTGGATAAAGAGGCTCTGAATAAAATGAAACATGCCAGATACAATGAATGGATGTATTTTGAAGATTGCCGTTTAATTGCTTTTGTACTTATCCCCATACTCGCATCATTCTTCACAATAAAGTCTATCAATCTTTATGCATTGGTGCTATATTCGATAATGCTTGTCATCCTCAAAAATATCGGATGGATGGCGTACTACTATAGGCCATTAAGGCACGTTGTTCTAAGAACATTTGCAAGAGACACCTCTAGACAAGAAGCCGATGTCTAAATGATCCTCTTTACAATATATTGCTCTTTTTCCCTTTGATAAGATACCATATCCCCAAGAAGCCCAATCCCTATGAATTGCACACCAAGGACAAGAAGCAGCATTGTAAATATCAATAAAGGCCTCCTGCCTATGGAGGCACCTACCAGTACCTTTAGTGTGGTTAGATAAACTCCTAATATAAAACCAATAACACTGAAGATTATTCCAATTCCACCGAACAAGTAAAAAGGACTCTGACCGTAGCTGATAAGAAACTTCACAGTAATCAAATCGAGGAACCCCTTAAATAAGCGCCCTATACCATATTTAGATTTTCCATAAATCCTTGGATGATGCCTGATCTTCATCTCTCTTACCTCAAATCCCTTCCAAAATGCCAAAACCGGGATGTAGCGATGGAGTTCTCCATAAATCTGGATATTCTCGATCACTCTCCTCCTAAAAGCCTTGAACCCGCAATTTGAGTCATGAATCCGGATCTTAGTTAGGAGAGCTATAGAATAATTAAAAAACCTGGATGGAATCGTCTTGGAAAGCGGATCTTTTCTCCTATACTTCCAACCGACAACAACATCGCAATGTCGGATCTCATCCAAAAACCGAGGGATTTCGGCTGGGTCGTCCTGAAGATCGGCGTCCATGGTTATAACCAGCCCTCCCTGAGCCAGTTTGAATCCTGCAGTAAGCGCAGCTGATTTGCCGTAATTGGTTTGAAACTCCACAATCCGTATATCTTTTTCTCTCGCAAGCCCCTGAAGAACCGCAAGGCTGCCATCACTACTTCCGTCATCTATGAAAATAATCTCGTACTCTCCGTGATAATCATGAAGAGCACGATTGATATTTCTATACAAGTAAAGAAGGTTCTTCTCCTCATTATACACAGGGATAACAAGAGAAATGTCAACGCGGCGTCTTTGCTTCTTGGCCATCTCTCCTCAGAAGTGGTGGCGAATATATAAATGTTTTTAAAGAGCCTCGCGTTCCCAAACAAAAATGAGAATAGGCATAATCACCGACTCAATCGATGACAATGGCGCGGGCATTACAACCTACACCCGAAATCTTGTTAAGAATGTCCTCAATAGCGATAAAAATAACGAATATTTTTTAATCCATTACAGAAAAGACAACAGGAATAAGATATACAAAAACAGAAATATAAAGCACATCATCATCCCTCTTTACGAATTTCCATTCTATAGGCAGCTGAGAAAACTGATCATATTTCCGTTGCTTCTAAGAAAATATAACCTGGACGTAGTTCACGAGCCAACACAAATAGGGCCATTCTTCTTCAAACAGAAATACAAGATGATTGTGACCATCCATGACCTCGCTCCGTTGCTCTATCCAAAAACACAAGGCATGCTGCCATACCTCGAGCATAAGATCGGCCTTAAAATAATACTAAAAAATGTCCATAAGATAATCACGGTATCAGAAAACACAAAAGAGGATATTATAAGAATTTTTCGCATCAGCCCTAAAAAAATACACGTAACCTATGAAGCTGCAGAAAACGACTGTAAAAGAATTAAGAATAGGAAAGCAATCAGCGAATTCAAAAGAAAGAACAGTATAACCTTTCCGTTCATCCTCTATGTAGGCACAATAGAGCCGAGGAAGAACATACCGGCGCTCATCAGAGCATTCAATGAAATAAGAAAACAGCACCCTACATACAAACTAATCATTGTTGGAAAGAAAGGCTGGAAATACAAATGTATATTCAAACTCATAGAAAAACTCAATCTTAAAAACGACATTATCTCCACAGGATTCATCCCAAGATCCGACCTCGTCCTCTACTATAATACCGCAGAGCTGTTTGTCTGGCCTTCCTTATACGAAGGCTTCGGCCTCCCTATCCTAGAGGCAATGAAGTGCGGCTGTCCGGTATTAGCATCTCAAATTCCAACAAACCGAGAGATTGTCAAAGAAATCCCTTGCGCATTCAATCCGAAAGATCCTCATGAACTATGTAGAAAAATGCAGGAACTCATCCAAAACAACTCTTTAAGAAACAAGAGAATCAAGCAAGGCCTCAAAACAGCACAGGAATTCTCATGGAGGAGATGTGCAGAAGAGACCTTACACATATATTCGTTATGAGGGGAAGGTGGCATTGAAAAGTTGCTCGCTTCGCTCGGCAGCGCCAGGTTCGCCATGCGCAAGTCAGGCAGAATAGCGACATTCTCCGAGGGAGGCGACCCTCTTGTCGCTGTGCCGCCGCTCCGTTATAATGGCTTACAAGAGGGCGCTGCATGACTTTTCAATGCCACC
>DATDTY010000041.1 GCA_035290625.1 Candidatus Nanoarchaeia archaeon | reverse complement strand
ATAGCTAAAGCTACTCAGATCTGTCTGTATCATTTGATCTTCCTCCGAAGGATAGCACAGCTTCAACGCTTTTTGGCTATCCTTCGGTTTTCTTTAAGAAAAAGGAGATTTTATGTTTTCCCACTTAAGTTGACTTAACCGTTACTAGCCAGCATCTCCGAAGCATCACCTACCCTCTAAATTCTTTCGTCTCATAAAAAAGGAGTATGGCCATCATCAAGCCTCAAACTGCCGCTCGTACTGCTCGACCATGACGTTTTGCTGGTACTTGAGGGGGTGTTTATGGTGCTTATATAAGATCCGGGCTTATCCACACTCAGAGCAGAAGAGATGACAAAAGGGCAAAGAACGGATTGCTTAGAGGGCTAAGACAGAATATGCTTACATATGTAAGGCTGAAGGCCTTTGCGGGAATTATTCAAAAATCTCGGTGATTACAGCAACAATACCTATATCTGAGAAAGATCCAACCGTAATGTACTCTTTAAAAACTCAGCAATTTTACTCTTCTTATCTAAGAAATTCTTTACATGTATCAAAAGCGGAGGTTCAAAAGCGACCCCCCAAAAATTGGAATAGAGGCGTTTCACAGCAAGTTTTGCAAAAAATTTCCATGTAGGAGAAAGTTTTGTTCCGGTTTTTTCGTGCGTTTTCAAAACTGTGATGATATAAAAATAAACCTGAAAATTACGAAGCCAGGTTGGATATTTCACCCATTTAAGATCTGTTGGATTCGCAAACAGCCCGACATCAATCTTCCTGTTTGCCCATTCCCTGAGGGTTTGAGGTTCTTCATAGCCACCGTATCTTTTACATAACTCATACATCTCAGTCCCTGGATACGGCCGCAAAAGACCAGGAGAAAAAAAGAGCCCATTGGGCGAGATCTCTTTAAGGGTTAATATCAATTTTGCGGTATCAAGGACCTCTTCTTTAGTCTCTGTTGGAAAACCGCAAATAAAGTTTCCAACAGGGATGATGCCATATTTCTCGCATTGCCTCACAGCATGAATAGTGTTATCAACACAACTGTCCTTCTTCATAAGATTTAGTACCCGATTGGACCCAGACTCCATCCCCATACGCAGCGCATAGCAGCCGCTCTCCTTCATGACACGGAGAGTCTCATCATCGAGGAGACTCTCACGGAACTGCTCTACACGTGCATTTGATTCCCATGTTATTTTGTACCCTTTATCAATTATATGTCGTGCTATCCTTTTAACTTTTAATTTGTTAGAGAAGAAAAGCTCATCGCTGAACCAGATATGACCAACATTATATTTCTGGACTGCGATATCAATCAATTCAAAAACCTTCTCCAATCTTAAGTTTCGATATCCTCTAAACTCAGGCATAGTCATCGGACAGAATGTGCAACGATAAGGGCAGCCCCTGCTTGTATGGATATCAAGCCCTCTCATTTTCCTGATCTTACCAAGATTTGTAGAAAACTCTCTATTGATGTATTTCTCAACATCCTCTAAAAGGGAATAATCCGGAAGCGGAAGCTCATTGGGATCAATACCTGGCGCAGCAGGAGTTATAATAATTTTCCCGTTCTGCTTAAATGCAAGTCCTTTGATGTCTTCCAATCTCTTATCTTTTTTCTCCAGATATTCTATAAGCTCTAATATAGTATATTCAGCCTCACCATGAACCACATAGTCTATACTTTTGTCAGCAACAGTCTGGCTGGGGTACATGATCGCATGTATCCCTCCAAATAAGATAGGAACATCTCTATTAATCCTTTTAATATGGTCGCTTAAGATTATTCCATGTTTAAGCTGAACTGTATTTGCACCTACGCAAACAAGATCTGTGCCAGAGAGACTATCCTCAACAAGCTTTAAGGTAGTCTCTTTTGGAAGTGGCCGCGCATCAATAATCTTTACATCATGGCCCTTATGATGAAGAAACGTTGCGATTGCTAAAGGCCCATTGGGGATACTCTTATACCTCTCCCAATCCACTTCCCCCCCAGGAATATCCGGAGATGATGATGGGTAGATAATGAGGATCTTCGCCATAGTTAACTTTATAATAAGGATTCGTTTATAAATTCTACGATTTAGCGTGAGCGTAGCGAGCTAGGGTTTAAACCCCCGCCCTTTAGGGCGTTTCTCTATAGAAACATTTTTGTGGCGGCTTCGCCGCCAGCAAGCTGGCGGACGAAACTGCGCACGCACTACCAATCCAAAGTAGTGTGAGCTCTCGTCTGCCGGAGGACGAGAGCATGAACAGCATGAAGCGGTTGAGCCATAAGGTGACGATGAATCTCTGGCACTTTGAGTGGTGCACGAAGTATCGCTACAAGATGATGCAGAGGCTGGAGATTAAAATCTTGTGGCTGCTGCGATTCGCAAGGCAGCACACGAGCACGTTGCCTTGCGCTACCCCAAGAGGCATTTCTGGGCGCCGAGCAGTTATTCAGCGACGGTAGGAGTGAATGATCTTGCCGCTTGCGAGGCCTATATCACGAATCAGGAAGCACACCACAACGTGGTGTTCAGTTAGCGCAGGAAGCCCCGCCCTTTAGGGCGGGGAGGAGGTCACTGGTGTCATCCGAGAATCGAGAATTATTTTTTCTCCGGAGGATAGCGCACTGCTTCAGCGCTTTTTGGGTATCCTTCGATGTTCTTTAAGAATGAGAGAAATTTAAGCTTTGACACTTAACTTGGGATTGCCGCAGTATAGTAAGATTAATAAAAGGAGTTCAATTCCTACGAGAAAGTGGGGCTCCGGTGGTTTTATGAAACTCTGTTTGCTAATAGGCACTCGACCAGAGATTATAAAGATGTGGTCGATTGCAAAAATCTGTGAAAAACGCCATATTGATTATTATATTCTACACACGGGGCAACATTACTCCTATGAAATGGATAGGGTCTTCTTTGAGGAATTAGACCTGCCTGCCCCTAAATACAACCTTAAGATCGGATCAAATGATTTCCGAAGGCAAGTTGGAGTTATGAAGAATGGAATTACAGAAATCCTTAAGAAAGACCGACCGGAGTTTGTACTTGTGGTTGGAGACACAAATTCAGTACTTTCTGGAGGTCTTGCAAGCCATGCACTTCGTATTCCTCTCGTCCATATCGAAGCGGGTTTGCGGAGCCATGAAATTGAGATGACCGAAGAAACAAACAGAATAATCACAGATCATATTTCGCAGTATCTATTTGCTCCAAGCGAAACATCACGGAAGTATTTATTGGAGGAAGGAATCAACCGGGAATCAATATTTGTGGTAGGGAACACTATTGTTGATGCTGTGCATGTTTTCATGAAAAAAGAGAACAATTCTGTTCTAAATTCTTTGAAATTGGAGAGCAAAAGATATATGCTCCTAACGCTTCACCGACCTGAAAATGTAGACCTTAAGGCTCGGCTTGCTGAAATTTTTGCAGCTATTGGTTACGTTTTTGACCTGTATCAACTTCCTATAGTTTTCCCTTTGCATCCAAGAACACGGAAAATGATTCTCGAGTTTGATATTGATATTCCGCAAGGCGTTAGAATAATCCAACCTGTCGGGTATATTCCCTTTCTTGATCTACAGAAGAACGCAAGGATTATATTGACTGATTCGGGGGGAATCCAGGAGGAAGCTTGCACTCTTGGAGTTCCTTGCGTCACTTTACGTACGAGTACTGAAAGGCCCGAGACAATCGAAGAAGGATGCAACATTCTTGCAGGTATTGAGAAAGGGAGTATTGTTTTTTCTACAGGGAAAATGATGAGGAAGGAGGGTAAGTGGAATAACCCTTATGGTGCCGGAAATGCCGCTGAGAAGATTATCCAAGAGTTACTGAGGCTACATGAGAGTTCTTAATATCTCCCCCTTCCCCACACTCCCCTTGGATAATGGAGGGAAGATACGGAACTACTACCTTAATAGGTGTCTTTCAAGGCATCACACGATTAACCAGTTTTCACTGAATCTCTTTCTAAAGGACGGCAAGATTCCGCTTCACTCCTGGAGGAATTGTTTTAATGCAAATTATACGGAATATAATTATTCTCGATTGCATATACTCTTTATATCATTTCTTTTGCATAAGCTGAACATTTCTCCATACGCAATTTCTTCTCAGATACTCGCGTTCTCACGGATCCATAAGAGGTTAGGTAAGAATTGGGATGTTGTTCAGATAGAGGAACCTTGGCTATTTGATTGGGTAAGGCAGAGATTTGAGCATCCCTACATAGCATCTGCACATAATGTTGAGTATCTTTTAGTTTCAGACAAAAACAATTTTCAGTATAAGTCTATCTTTAGAGATAAGATAATTGAAAAGACGTACCGCATTGAGAAAAGATATCTGGAAGAGTCTGACCTTATATTCTCCTGCTGTGATTATGACACCAAGAAAATGCAGGAGATTTATGATATCGATACGGCCAAGATCCGCCTTATCCCCAATGGGATAGATGCAACCGTTATTACTCCTTCATCCGATTCTGAAAGGGAGCGCCTTAAAGAGAAATTCGGTTTTCGCGGGAAGAAGATTGTCCTCTATTCATCAGGGCTTCATGCACCTAATGTCGAGGCAATGAAGTTTATATTCCAGGTGGCAGGAAAGATGAAGAGGAAGGATACTATCTTCGTCATTGCCGGCTCTATAGGGGGTGGGTATCTCAACAGGGGCAACCTTGTATTTACGGGAAGGCTTCAGCATGAAGACATTCTTACTTATTTCAGGATGGCTGATGTTGCCCTAAATCCTGTCAGGTACGGTTCCGGTACGGATATCAAACTATTTGAGTATCTTGGAGCGGGGATTCCAACTATCGCAACGAAGTTCGGAGCCAGGGGGTTATACTATACCCATAAAAGAGATATCATCATCGCTGAGGAATTAGAAGACTATATCTTTTGGATAGAAAAGATTCTTGATGATGATAAAATAAACATGAGGCTGCGCAAAAATGCCAGAAAATGTGTAATCGGTAAATTTGATTATGAAACTATAGCAAAGAAAGTTTCAAAATGTTATGAAGAGATTAAAAGAGGGGGCTTTAATTAATCTTGAAAAGAACCATGCCCTGTGTTTGCAAAATTGGGGTAAAGAGGTCACCTTCTGCCATTTTTTTTAATCTCTGGTTAGTCGCATTCATCCCGTATATTTTTGCATATTCAGCATCAAGTATCACATACTCATACCATTTGCCCTTAAAAAACGAATAAATCTCCAACGTGGTTTTATTCTCTATATTTTCCCTAAAATCAAACTCATCATCACAATACGTACAAATAAGTTTGTCCAAACCAATCAGGTGAGACTCATGGTTTGATCTTGCCAGAGTGACTACTCTGGCCTCGGGGGGCAGTTGGAGGAGGCTTAGATAAGCTGAAAGCTCTTCATTTGAGTTCCAGGAGCCGCCGGGAGACCATTGAGCGGTGTTGACTGCGTATTTTTGCACGAATGAGGTGAAGAAGACTGCAATGATGATTAGTGTTAGTATTCCTATTTTTAGTTTCTTATCTGAGAACACATTCAAAATAAATAAGATGCCGAGGCCTGCGAGCAATGATATTGGTATTGCCAGAAGCATCCATGATCGGAATGGGAAAAGGCGAATTGGAAATCGTGCTCCATTGACGAGGAACAAGGTTAAGAGGAGCCATCCTAACGTGATAATTGCCCATTGACTGTCTTTCCATGGCTTTTTCTGGAGGAAGATCGCGATAAGGCCAACAAGGGCCAGGATTGAGAGGGCTATGCCTATCCCTGTCGGGTTATTGATGAGGTTCTGGGATTTTGCAATGAAGAAGTCTGAGACGGTGTAGGCACGGTCTGCTGTTCCGGCGATATTGAGGCCGCGGTTGCCATAGCCAAGCTTTAAGGCAAGGTTTGAGATTCCGCCATATCTTGCTATCAAGGCTCCCCACCAGGCCATTGAAAGTACTAAGCCTATAAGTCCTGCCCCAATCGTGTAGATTGCTGTTTTCTTGCTGAAGAAAAGGGTTACTAGTCCGTATATGATGAAGAATGCCCCGAATTTGATGCTCTGATCTGTCTGAATTACAAGCATTGAGCCTGTGGCTAAGGCAGCTATGATCCACCAGTTCTTGTCTGTCTTTATCCTTTCCATTGCGTAGAATGCAGGGAACATAAGAGTAGGGATTAATGCGTGGGCCCAGATAAAGTGAGTGAGGTAGGAGGGAATTGAGAACAAGGCAAATGCGGCAGCCAGGGCAAGTTTTGTGCTTTGTGTAAACTCTTTTGCAAAGAGATAGAAGAAGATGATTCCAAGGGAGATTATTAATGCGTTGAAGAATTTTATTGTCCAATTAAGTGATGAGCTGAGCTGATGCAGGATGCCGAAGATGACGTCATAGCCGGGAGGGTACGGGTCTAGGTAATGAAAATAGCCAAGTTCTTGGCGAAGTCGGTTATTTGGATCAAATTCTTTTGGTAGAAAGATGTTTGGTTGGAATAAATCACGCTCTAAAGCAATATATTTCATTGCAACCGCATGGCCCCAGGGGTCATCATCTTCGAGGTAGGGATAGGAGAATGCTCCCTTGTGGTACATGTAGAAGGTTATGATGAAGAGTAGTATGATAATGATCGTGGAAAGATTCCAGTTTATTCTTTGAAGAGTGAGCGATTGGATTGATTTTGGCCGAATTAATTTAGAAACGTCCCAAGCGGGCTTGATGATGGCAATAAAAAGAAGTATCCACCATGAAATGGGAATCCTAAAGAGGTTAAGAAGGACTGTGAGTATTGGGAGGACTGCCAGACCAATCATGAAATGTACAAGATAGAGTTCGAAAGGTTCTGGCTTTTTTACAAAGGAGGTTGCCGTATAGCCGAGGCAATAAAGTAGTACAATAAAGAATAGTAACGGAACAATCTCCATTTCACGGTGAGGACTATACCATGTTTATAAAAATTGTGATTCCGCGGCTCGAGTGTGAGTTCCTAATCAGAAATCATCAAGACAAACTCCATTTTTGCCGCGACACCCCAAAGATATCCCCTTTATCTATAATTTAAGGTTTTTTGGTTGGATGGCTCGATTGCAAGTTCCATCTTAACCCCTCACCAACATATTATGCGTAAAGCACTTCATATAGAAGTGCCTTGCCTGCATGCCGACGGACTTCCCCCGTAAGGTTTCTCCCATGCCTCGTTTGAGCATGCTATTCGCAGT
>DATDTY010000040.1 GCA_035290625.1 Candidatus Nanoarchaeia archaeon | reverse complement strand
GCGCCGAGCAGTTATTCAGCGACGGTAGGAGTGAATGATCTTGCCGTTTGTGAGGCCTATATCAAGAATCAGGAAGCACACCACAACGTGGTGTTCAGTTAGCGCAGGAAGCCCCGCCCTTTAGGGCGGGGAGGAGGTCACCGTATAAGAGCCTCACGAATTGACGGCACAGGAAAATCATAGATTTTCCGTGCAGAAAATCTCCAATTTTCTTGCAACGCCATTTTCACCGGAGCGTTACCCACCAATAATCTTTTTAAAGAGTTCCTTTTTGCTAATGTTGATGAAACCCATGATTACTCATTCATATGGAACAATCTATTGGAGTATCCTTTTCTCTTTGCTCTTTGTATCAGGAGGGTGCTCTCAAGATGATATAAGCTCAGTCGTTGTTCATACGGATGATGGAGAACTCCAGTTTTCGATTGAGATCGCAGATACTGATTCAGAGCGCAGCCAAGGGCTTATGAACAGGTCATCTTTAGCATCAGGCTCAGGAATGTTGTTTGTCTTTGGGAAGGAGGTTACTCCGGCTTTCTGGATGAAGAACACCTTCATTCCTCTGGATATCATCTTTATTGGAGCTGGCACAGTTCTTGATGTCAAAAAGGGGCTTCCATGCAGGGTTGATCCCTGTCCACTCATTACTACGGACGCGCCGGCGCAGTATGTGCTGGAAGTTAACGAAGGGGGGGCAGATTCTATACACCGGGGTGACGCTGTTGAGCTCAGGTGAAGTCTGCCTTGCGACTGGAAACTTCTACAAGAGTAGCAAGGGGAATACGGCGCTCACCGGCAGAGATACAGCACTCGACACCAAAATTGCACTGCGGCTTCCAGCTGACGGCATTGAGCTTACCTTTGCACAGCCTCAAGATGTAGCCACATTTCAGCTGACAGATGATGAATGGGAGGTGCTGATGCAATTTCGGTGCAACAGCATTCATGCGCCATGGCAATGGGATGATGGAAGGAGGATTTTCTATGGAGCTGAAGACACCCCTTTTATGCAGAAGATTGGGGATATTGCAGCCCGGATTAGGGCAAGGCATATTGTACTGCATATGTTCAAGCCCGCTAACCTTGGCATGATTACTGACTCGCTCGGCATCGTATCACCCCGCACTATCCTCTGCATTGAGAATACTATTAAACAATACCAGCTGCCTTTCTCTCTGTACCGATCAATTTTGGATATGAATCCAGGAATGAAGCTCTGTCTTGATACGACGCATGCCTTGACAATCTCACCTGAGGAACTGCTCGGTCTGCTTAGAGAATTTAAAACGGATATTGCGTATGTTCACTTCAGCGGGAACGATTCTGTAACTGGAGCAAGGCACAAGCCCTTTTCGCTGCTTACTGAGGATGAACAGAGGCTTCTCAATCCCGTAAGACGGCTTTCCGCGCCTTTTGTCATCGAGACCTCATCTGTCCACTGGATGCCGAATGACCCCGTCGTATTCTTTCGCAATGAGATTGGGGCTGTGAGGCGGTGGCGGTCAGGCACGTTTGGCTGATGCAGAAATCAAGCGCTTGGAGGAGTTCGGGGTATTTTCTTAAGGAATTCCTGCATGGCCTGCCGCGTGGAGCAATTATGACTGTTTTTAAGTGTTTTGGTGGCTGTACCTACCTTAAAATAACGAAGTAATAGCAATTCTTATAAATGCCTGCATATCTCTCTGCCTATGAACCCTCATCAGCCTCCGCGCATTGGGTCTTTGCAAGGACGTGATATATCAAGCCATAAGGCGGAGTACCTTGGTCCGGCCTATTGTATCACTGATAGCAGCAGCTTATTTGTTTTTAGTTCTGACAGATTTGGCGAGCCTCTTACAGGCCAATCTCGGTCCAATTTCGAGAAAGCACTCTCCCTCAAACCTCTTGAGTCGCTCTTAAATTACCTTTCAGTTGAGGGGGGTCGACAGAACATCCCTTTGCTTCTTGGGCCCCATTTAGTCCATCAGCACGCTCAGCGTCTTGACGGCTTGTTTATTACAGGACCCAACAACTATGCTCTTATCCCTTTGGAGTATGATCTTGATCAAGGGAAGGCGATTCTCAGGGAAACAGATCAGCCTACACCATTGAATGCCGATTCTGTACGTACCACATTCAACAAAACTTCTGTACATGACTTCTATCAGTGCCTTTTGTGGAATCTTGTGCTGGAACTCGAAGTCCATAGCGTTTCGGGGCGTCTTTCCAAAGAAGATGTTGAACCTTACTTGGAGAGCCTCCATACATCCCTTTCAGAACATCATTTTCCATCAGAAAAACTTTTTATACCTTCTTTTAGCGAGCACTCAAGTGAGGAGGGGACTCTTATAAGGAATGCAAGGCGAAAATACGACCATTTGCGTTTTCAGTATCATCGCTTAGAGCAAAAAGACTTTTCCAAAAAAGACTTGAGTATGGGGGCTCAGGGCGGCATCCCTTACGAATATCATGAGTATGAGCCGGAAATTCCATCTAAGGAAGAACCTTCTCCTGCGCCTATCCTTCGGCAGTCTCCACGGGCTGGACCGAGAATGGCGTACCAGCAGAGGAAGAAATAGTGGTTTTAATTTTGTTGAAATCTGCAGAGCAGCGAATACAGAAGCTGTCCCTACCTGCTCGCATCAGCCTGCCTTTCAAGCTCTAGCTTTCTAGAAATGGCGTTTGAGTTCTGGCTTGCCTGGGAAGCATTGATAATCTCTTCGGTAAGCGCATCAGCGAAGCTTTTCTTGGAATTAAATGACTTGTGATATGCGCCCTGGACCATCCACCGCAACGCAATGTCAACCCTCCGCTGCGGCGCGCACTCAACTGCTTTCGGGTAGCGCGCGCCTCCATACTCAATTGTAACAATCTCTTCCCGTGTTGCAGCATTCTCTATTGCACGAACGACAACCCCTATAGGATTCTGCTTGGTTGTTGATTCAATTTTTGTCAGCACTTGCTTGATCAGCCCATACGCCGTGAGCGCTTTCCCTGTCATGGGATAGCTTGTCTTAAAATGTTTCTTGTTCTTATGGCCAGGAATCATGACCTTGTTCATCAGGCGCTCAATGATGAATGTCTTGCTCTTGTGAAACTTGTTTCCTGCATAGCGCGCGCCTGTGCGGGGAACAATTTTTGGCTCCAATGTGATATAATTCTGAAGGCCTTTGTCCTGAACCTCGATCCCTTCAGTGCCCCATCTGTCAAATGCTTTGATCATCTTCTTGCCTTCTCAATCTTTCCTGCCAGCAGTGCCTTTAAGCTCTGGTCGTTGACTTTGATGACCTGCCACCGGACTCCCGGGATATCCCCCTTTGCGCGGCCCATCTTTCCGCCAATGCACTCTATGATAACCTCATCATGCTCGTCAATGAGCTTTGTGGCTCCGTCGCCGGGGCAAAACGCACTGACCTGCCTTCCATTCTTCGTGAGCTGGACCCGGACACATTTCCTCATTCCTGAGTTGGGCTGCTTTGCTTCGAGCTGAATCTTCTCCAACACCAGGCCCTTTGCCTGCGATGACCCCTCCAATGGGTCTGACCTCTCCTTAAGGCGAAGGATCCTTTTGATATAGGACCGGTGCAGCCACTTCGATTGGGCTCTTCTCCTCTTCAGCTTGTTCGCAGCAAACATGCCGCGGCTCTTGCTTCCCATGTTCTCTATTCTCCCTATATTATTCGTATCTCCTGTATGTCAAAAAACCGCTTCACGACGCTCCTAAGGTCTTTGAGATTTTTTGCGTCTCTTCCGATGAGGATCCTTTTTGTCTCCGGATCACCGGAAGAGATAGTTATCGTGCCTTGGGATTCCTCTATATCCCTTGTATTCAGCGGATACACCAAGTTCCTGATGAACCCCTTGACATCGGGGTTAAATTCCACTATTTTAATCTTTCTTTTCAGGAGCCTCGCAAGTTTTTCGCTGTTGCTATGGTGCCTGCCGATTGCCCTGCCAGCCTCATTCTCTTCAGTGACAAACAAAATCCTGTTTTCCTGATCAACCGCGTCTTTGAGCTTTGCGTGCGTCACCTGCTCAAACACACTCATCGTCTTCATCAGCTGGCTGTCATACTTTATTTTAACCATTCCCTGTCTTTACTCCAAGAATAGAAATTGCAAAGGGCTTCTTGCATATTACTCCGAGTTCCTCATTATCATACTTGAGCCTGACCGCAGCCGCATTGCCTATTCTGGCATAATAGGCGACATCCGCCTTGACCTGCTCCGGACAGTTTGCTGCTAAGAATACTTTCTGGATTCCGCCAATCTTGAGCGACTTGAGGGTTCTCTCTGTCCCTATCACAAGCTTCTTTGATTTCAGCGCCTGCCTGACTTCAGCAAGCTGCTCATCAATCTCCTTCTTTGCCATGATCCTCCTCTTGCTTTAATTTAATCCGGAGCCCGGGCAGCCCTGTTCCAACCGGGATTGGCTGGTTCAGCATGACATTTTCCACCACAGAATTGAGTTTGTCCTCTTCCCCGGACATCGCCGCATTTACTATATGCTTGATCGGGGTTTCAAACGAGGCGCGTGCGAGCACAGACGCCTTTTCACTTACCACTCCATACCTTGTTACACCTTTGATTTTCCCTCCTGCGCACATCGTATCTGCTACGAGCATGATATGCCTAATGTCAACGTTTAACCCTTGAGCTTCAATGACCTTGTAGACCTCGTTGATGATTGCCTGCCGGGCCGCCTCGATGCCGAGCACATCAGCTATCTCAAAAACATTATTCGTTGTAGTCCGTGCTGCATCAACAATATCAAGATCAAAGGTGTCCTTGAGGTTGCTTCCGGACGTTATAATCATGTATTCATCTCCTTTCTTCACTGTGAGTATCTGGGAAATGTCCTTGATCCCTTTGAGGTACACCCCCTTCACCTTCTCCTTTGCAAGATACACCTCATTGAATGCCTTTTCTTTGCTCTTACTCTTTAGGACAAGAGTATCCTTATCTTTGAACTTTGCTGCAAATCCCTTAATCTCCTTTGCGACATTCTTGAGAACGGTAGGCTCGTTGACGCCCAATTCCTGCATTCTTTCCCTGTCTACTGTAATCTCAATGCTTGTTTCCAGCATGTTGATTGAGAACTCCTTTACAATCTCCTTAAACTGAGTTTCCTTGATCAAGGCTCCAGCTTTTCGAATCTCTGCCCCTTTGCTGTATGGCTTTTTCAGATAAATCTCCATCATAGGTGTTGATATCTCCTTCCTCCCATCGAGGACTTCGATTATTCGTGGAAGGCCCACAGTCACATTCATCTCAGCTACGCCCGCAAAGTGGAAGGTATTCAGGGTCATTTGAGTGCTCGGTTCCCCAATTGACTCCGCGGATATAAGGCCTACAGACTCGCCTGGCTCAACACGGGATTGCTTGTACTCCTCCAACACCTTCTGGAGAACTTCCGTGTAGCGGGCCTTTCCCACATTCTTGGGCAGATTCTCGCGTATCTCCTTGATGATTGCCAAGGGAAGCTTTCTCTCAAGCAGTTTTATTTCTTCCATATTAATTCCCGTTTCCTACGACCTCCTGGATGATTTTCTTCACATTTATCTTTCCGTTCTCTGATTTGGACACGTCGATTCCGTCTTCTCCATACCTAAACTGGACGATCTTCTTGTTGGAATCTCTTACCGTATTATCATACTCCACCTTAAGATCCTGCATTGCATTGGCCAGGCGCCGGTAAAGATAACCGCTCTTTGGCGTCCTTAAGGCAGTATCCATAAGGGAGTCTCTGCCAGTGATCGCCCCGAAAAAGAATTCCTGAGGCGTCATGCCTTCCTTGAACCCCCTCCTGATGAATCCACGTGCGTCAGGAGACAGATCGCCCCTCTTGAAGCAGGATAATGTCCTTTCGGAATAGCCTTTCTCGATGCGCTTTCCCCGCATTGCCTGCTGGCCCACACAAGCAGCCATCTGCGCGAGGTTAATGATATTCCCGCGGGCCCCGGATTTTGCCATGATAAGCATATGCGTGCCTGATGCCGCATACTTAGAGACCAATATCCCTGTCTGATTCCTTGCCTTGTTGAGGACTTCAAGAATCCTCAATTCCAAGGTCTCTTCGGCGCTCCTTCCGGGAAATGCCTCCAATTTTCCCTCCCGGAATGACCTGATGAGCTCCTGCGATTCCTGCTCGGCCTGATCGAGCACTTTTTTTATCTCTGCTTTTCCTTCAGGGAGGATATCCACATCAGATAACGGAGATGAAAATCCAAACTTCAGCAACGAGTCAGTGCCAAGCCGGTAGAGTTTCTGCAGGAAGTCCAGGGAGAAATCCTTGCCATATTTCTTGTGCAGCTCTCTCATCATCAGTCCTGATCCTTCGCCTAAATTTGCCTTGTCCATGACCCCCGATATCAATCTGCCTTTGGAAATCAGGACATGCGTATCCTTCGAGCAGCCCTCGCTGCATACTTTGGCATGGCCTGAAAAACTGAAATCCGGAGGAAGAAGAGCGCTGAATATCTCTTTTCCATCTACAACCTGCTTTTTTGGAAGCCTTGAGAAGTCTCTAACCCCCGTTGCATAGAGCAGGTCAATAGCTTCTGTCCGCGGCATCTTTCCATATCTTGTCAGGATATAATTTCCGGAGATCGCATCCTGGACACACCCCACTATGCTCAGTCCGTACCTTGGCGATATGAGCTGTGTCTGCACTTCCATCAGAATTTCAGCCTCTGCCCGGGCTTCCTCTGTCTGGGGGATATGGAGATTCATCTCATCTCCGTCAAAATCAGCGTTGTACGGGTGGCAGACTGCTGGATTGATCCTCAATGTCTTCCCTGGAAGGACCCGCACTCTGTGGCACATCATGCTCATCCTGTGCAAGGATGGCTGGCGATTGAAGATTGCAATATCTCCGTCAATGAGGTGCCTCTCCACGATATATCCTGGGGCAACTTCTTCCAGTGAGGCTTCCTGCGTCTCTTCCGTTATCTTCTTTTTCTTCCCGTCGGGCCTGATGACGTAATTCGCCCCAGGGTATTGCCCCGGACCGCGCTCCATAAACTTTTTGAGGTATGCAAGGTTCCATTCTGTGACCCTTTCAGGAACCGTAAGATTCATAGCCATGACTTTTGGGACTCCGACCTCATTGAGCTGTATCCTCGGGTCAGGGCTGATGACCGTCCTTGCAGAGAAGTTCGTCCTTTTTCCAGCAAGATTGTGGCGGATCCTTCCATCTTTGCTTTTGATCCTCTCGGAGAGGGTCTTGAGCGGCTGGCCGCTTCGGTGCCTTGCAACAGGAAGCTGGGGGATAGAATTATCAAAGAAGGTCGTGATATGGTATTGGAGAAGGTCCCAGAGGTCTTCAATAATGATCTCCGGCGCTCCGGCATTGATGTTCTCAAACAACCGCTGGTTAATCCGCACAATATCCCCTATCTTATGTGTAAGGTCATCCTCGCTCCTCTCGCCGCTCTCGAGCGTGATTGAAGGCCTCATGGTAACCGGAGGGATGGAAAGTATAGTCAGGATCAGCCACTCAGGGCGGACTGCGCTTACATTCAGGCCAAACACCTCTAAGTCATCATCCGGGATCTTCTCCAGCCGCGTCCTTACCTCGATAGGACTCACACGCTGTTCATTCTCGATAAAGGTTGTGGGTTTCTCTATGGTGATTTTAAACTGCTTTGCCTTGCACAATGGGCATTTGTTTGTTGACTTTATACCTGCGATTGCAGCCTTGACCTTTTTTCGCATGGCGATAGGCCCCTCTTTCTCCGCAACCATGCGTATTTCAGCAACAAGGCCATCTTTCTTGTTCTTTTGGAGAAGGGCATGCCCGCATTCCCTGCAGGTGCACTGCAGCAGCATATGGATGATCTCAACAAATTTAACATGAATAACTGGCCGTGCGAGTTCGATATAGCCGAAGTGGCCGATGCACTCCTTGAGTTTGGATCCACAAGTCCTGCATTTCAATCCGGGATCGATCACTCCCAAGCGGATGTCCATGAGCCCCCCATCGACAGGGTACCCCTCCTTATCATAGAGCTCTGGCGTGACGATCTTTGCCACTGCCATCTTCTTGATCATCTTGGGAGACAGGACACCAAATACAAATGATTTCACCTGTTTGAAGATGTACCTCTCAGGAAAATCTTCCGCTTCCTTCTTTTCAGGCTGCGCCTCTTTTGTTTCTGCCTTTGTTTCTTCTGTCATATCACAACCTGCTCCTGGCCTCAATACTTATTCTCCAGCGTCAGTTTAGGGTAGATGCCGAGGGTCTTGAACTCATCAAGCATGAGCTTGAAGGCATAGCTGATCTCAATGTTATTAATCTCAACATTATCGCCGCAAACTACACAATAGGCGGTGTTTTTGAACTCATTGTGGATCGCAAGGATTCCGCAATTCTCGCATACAGGGACCACTGTCCTGTCTGAATCAAATCTCTCTTTCTGGAGCAGGGCGGCACCATGGGCAACGAATGTATCCTTTTCCATCTCTCCAAGGCGCAATCCCCCCTCTTTCGCGCGGCCTTCTGTTGGCTGCCGCGTCAGGAGTTGAATTGGCCCTCTGGCTCTCGAATGAATCTTGTTTGCAACCATGTGCTTCAGTTTTAAATAATACATACTTCCAACAAAAATCTTTGCCTCAATCTTTTCCCCCGTCATCCCATTGTAGAACGTTTCCGTTCCATTTTCCTGGAACCCATAGGACTGTAATTCCCTCCTTATATCTTCCTCACTTTCCGCATCAAAGGTAGTTCCGTTGATAAAGCGCCCGCCTAATGCCCCCGTCTTTCCTGCAATGAGTTCAAGCAAGTGAGCAATGGTCATTCGGGATGGGATTCCGTGCGGGCTGAACATAATGTCCGGAACAACACCTGAACTCGAGAAGGGCATGTCCGCTTCAGGCACGATAAGGCCGACCACGCCCTTCTGCCCGTGCCTGGAAGTAAACTTGTCCCCTATCTCCGGAATCCGCGCATCCCTCACGCGGACCTGTACGAGCTTATTGCCTTCTTCGTTCTCTGTGACAAGGACAAAATCCACAACTCCTTTTTCTCCATGGCTGATCGACACTGAGCTTTCCCTCTTCACATTTGATGTAAGATTATACTCTTCCATGCTGCTCAGGAATCTTGGGGGAGAAACCTTCCCAATAACGACATCCCCTTCAGCAATCACTGCTTCGGGGTAGATGATGCCATCCTTCTCAAGCAGCCGATAATCCTTCTCGCTCTTGTACCCCTTTACATCCTTGTCGGGGATCATAATCTGGTCCATCAGGCCGCCGCTATACCTCAATTCTTCAGAGACGCTGGGCCTAAAATACGTGGATCTCCCAAGCCCCCGATCCACAGATCCTTGATTGAGGATGATTGCGTCTTCCATATTGTAGCCCATGAAACTCATGATTGCGACGATGACATTCTGCCCCGCAGGATGCTTTTCGTACTCGCTGATCTCGTGCATGATAGACCCTACTAACGGTATCTGGGGGGTGTTCAGAACATTGACGTCCATGTCCATCCTCACCGCAAAGTTTGAAGCATACAACCCAACTGCCTGTTTCTGGTTCTTCGATCCAGCATTGAGCCTTGAGGACTGGTTGTGATTTGCAAAAGGAACGAGAGAAGTAGTAAGGCCAAGCATCACGATTGGGCTGATCTCCATATGCGTGTGATCTATGCTCAGCTCGTCTTCATTGAATGCAACGAGGCTCTTTTCTTCTTCCATGGCGTCCAGCATCTCTACCACTCCCTGCTCGATGAGGTCTTTCCACTTCATCTCGCCTTTCTGGATCTGCTTTACATGATTCTCGGTGAGCAGAGGCACCCCATCGTGCACTACAATGAGTGGCCGCCGCACGCGCCCCTTCCCGGATTCGATTACAACCTCATCACTTGCATCTTTATAGGCTGCGTTCACATTTGAATGGATAACTCCCTTCCTCCTATCTCTAATCAGATGGGAGACGAACTCGGATCCGTCGTCAACTGTCCCTACATATTTTCCGTTGAGATAGACTTCGCTCATTGTACTGGCTTCAAACCATAGTTTTTCAAGGATTTCATAATCTCCTCTTCTGGCGTCTGACCTGAGGCCTGGCTGAGAAGCGCAAGGTTCTTCCTTAAACCGATGTTTGTTCCTTCAGGGGTCTCGATTGGGCAGAGTCTCCCAAGATGCGTTGCATGCAGCTCTCGCGCCTTAAAGTTTTCCTGGGTTGCGCTTAATGGAGATACAACCCGCTGAAGATGCGATAATGTTTCAAGGAAGTTGATCCGTTGGATTCTCTGGCTCACTCCCTTCCGGGCGCCCACCCAATTCCCGGTTGCCATGCTGCTGTAAATCCTCTGCGTCAACAGCTTGTCCCTGATAATTATCTTGATGCTCGGGAATTTCCCTCGCTTTACAATCCTTTGGAAATTGTACAGCATATCCCCTATCAGCACTTTGAGATTTGCCCGGAAAAGGTCTGCGAGGAGATCCCCTGAGCTTTTGAGGCGCTTGTTCATATAATGGTCCTTATCATCCACCGGGCTCTCTCCGTTGGCTACACTCAGGAACCTTCGTATTATCTTGCAGAGGTTATATGCCTTGAACATCCGGCTCTCTTTTTCGATGCCGAGATGCGGCAGGAGGTACTTATCCAAAATCTCATACATCCGCTGCACGCGAATGTCCTTGGACTGTGTGATTCCGATCTTCTTCGCGATCCAATCCACCGCCTCTTCCTGATTCTTGATATCAATATATTCGTAGAGATTGATCAGCACTTCATCATATTGCCTCTCGCTGCTGACATGGTGCATAATATCCTCATCTTTGAGCAGACCGAGCGCCTTGATAATAACCACCACAGGAATTCGTTTTACGCGGGTGAAGCTCAGATAGAAAACCCCGTCCTTCAGGCGCTCCATGGTATGAGGGATTTTGAAGGATCCGCGCTCCGAGAACATCTTTGCCGTAAAGTCGGAAACCCCGGTCCTCTCCCTTTCAACCAGGAGGTTGTTCGGAGCCAGATCTTCGATGTTCACAAGCACTTTCTCTGTCCCGTTAATAATAAAATACCCGCCCGGATCTTCAGGATCCTCGCCTGCTTCGATTAACTTCTGCTTGTCCAAGCCATTCAAATGGCATAATTTACTCTTGAGCATGATGGGAACGCTCCCAATCTGGGTGGTGAAAGATTCCCGCTGGACATCGTTGACATGCGCGCTCACCTCGATAAAGCAAGGGGCAGCATAGGTGATCTTCCTGAGGCGCGCTTCAATGGGGAGAATGTTCCGCTTGCTTCCATCAGCCTCTGTTATCTCTGGTTTTACAACCCATATCTTATCAAGCCGTATCTTAAAACTGTCAATATTGTGGGGGATAATTGTGGGCTCAATCTCCTTGTTCTCATCGACAATCTCCTGGAGCTGCTTCTCGATAAAATAATTAAAACTCTCAATATCTGAGTTCACCAGGCTGTACTCCCTGAAGAAACTTTGAAGCAATACTTTAGAATATTTCCTCATTTTACGAACTTATGACTCCCCTGAAAAACACCACTTTTCCGGCAGTCGGGCTTTCCCTGACAATCTTAATGATATTCCCTTCTTTCACCGGAAGATGTCTGATCGCAGGATCGGTCTTGAGGATTTTTGGCAGTTCATTCATGGATATCTGATACTTCTCGAGGAGGTCCGCCTTCTCCTTTTCACTCAATATACTATGTTTCGGAACCAACGAATGATTGGTGATGTCAAACTTCATGTTGATAGGCATGGGCCGGACGAGATTCGAACTCGCGACCACCTGGTTAAAAGCTTCACCATGTGTTCAGGTGCTCTATTGCCCACAAGTCCTTGTTCCAGGCTGAGCTACCGGCCCAATGGAAACGCCCTGGCCGGGATTTTCAGGAACTTTTGAACCCGGGTCGAAGCCTCGACAGGGCTTCATGATAGTTCTCGCAGCGGATGGCTTCACCATCACTGGGCCGAGCTACACTACCAGGGCAACAGCCTGACATAGCTTCCTTTAGATGCTTATTTTCGCTGAAGAAAACAAGTCAATCTAAAGAAGCATTCCGCGCACATGCTTTTTGGTGTTTGTTCTCTATTTAAAAAGGTTTCGTTTGGCAGGTCGCGATTTGCCTATTTTTGGAGAGAAGAGTCCCCACCGCCGGACTTGAACCAGCAACCTCATGGTCACGGCTGATCACGCTTCATCCCAGCCTTATTGGCACCTCTGCGTGATATCTACAGCCATGCGCTCTGCCGTTGAGCTAGGTGGGGCTGGTTTATAGAATAATCACCTGTTTTATAAACATTGTGCAGAATTCATACCTTCAATATTCATCCTCATCCTCGAAGTCTTCGTGTTCATCATCGTCATTTTCTTCTTTTGCCTCTTTCGCATCTTTGGAATCCTTCTGGGGCGTTTCAGGTTCTTCTGAGCCTTCTTCTTCTCTTTTCTCTTCTGATTTTGCGCTTTTCTTTGGTTTCTCTGCCATGTTTCCTCCTTTTTGGAGCAGTTGAATCTTTGACCTCCCTTTAAAAACATTGTGCTTTTTTTTGCGCCTCACTATTTTGTTTTAGAAAATAAATTAAAGCCGAGCAGAAAAACTCTGTCTGTGGGGCTGTGGTCTAGCTTGGTATGATCCTACCTTGGGGTGGTAGAGGTCCCCGGTTCGAATGAGAGCCCTCTGTTGCTCTGTCGAAAGTCCGGGCAGCCCCATGCATTGTATTTTTTGAGGTTTCGGTTGATGCAATCGTCCAAACCCACATTAAGGCTCATTGAAAAGTGATGCAACCGAGCAAAGCGAGGTGCACCAAAAATCTTTGATTTTTTAGTGCAACGCCATCCGTGAGCCATTTAAATAGAGAGCAGAGCAACGACAAGGGGGATGCCCCAGTCGGGGAATGTCGTTTATGAGGAGGGGGTTATATGGCGAGCCTGGCGTTGCCGAACGAAGTGAGGAACTTTTCAATGGCGCCCCACCTTTCTATTATCACGAAACTACTTCCGGTCACGAAACTACTTCCGCTTTAGTTCATTCCATACTTCTCTTGGAGTCTTGAAGTTCAGGCTCATATGAGGCCGTGCCTCATTATGATGCCTGATATAGTCAGCAAGATTAGCGAATGATCCTGTTGCGTATTCTGTCTTGTAGCTGAGGAAGAAGCGTTCTACTTTGCCGTTGGTTTGTGGCCTGTTGACTCTG
>DATDTY010000039.1 GCA_035290625.1 Candidatus Nanoarchaeia archaeon | reverse complement strand
CAATGCAGGATTAATGACTACAAGACTTAAGAAAGAAGCAAAGATATTGTCATATTGTGCCATCATTATCTTAAGGCACAATATCCTTAATATAGCAAGAAATCTTGCTATATCATTTGAATTATTAACCACACTCGGGGCTATACCTTTGCTTTAGAAAATCACCGAATATTCCTGACAGGTGACCGGGCTTTTCTGGAGATTGAAAACGCGCAGATTGTCCGTTAACCCACATAACTTAACTTTTTCTTGTCCTGCATGTCCTGAGACTGCTGGGACTGCTTCATGAGGTCCTTTAGCTTCTCCTCAAACTTCTCTGCCTGCTTGAGAAGCGGCTTATAATCGACAGCCAAGCCCATATACTTATCCAGGGTTTCGATGATCTTTGCAGCAGCTTTTGAATCCGGCATCTGGGTATGGGTCTCTGCGAAGAAGCAGGTTGTTGGAAAATGCTCCATCCTGAGCAGGATCGCTCCAGTCACTCCCATGATGATCCCTTCCTTCAATGGCTCGATTGCAAGGCTTTTGATCTTCTTCTCGTTCTTTGTACTGGTCAGGAAGTAAAATACCCTGCTTGTCTCTGTAGGAATCTGGGAGCCGACGCCTTCCAAGGAAACAATCTCCTTGACTTTAAGCTTTTTGACCAGATCGTCGATAACCTCAGCAAGCTTCCACTCGATGTTTGCAACAGCATTCACAACATGGAGGATGGCTATATTCCACTTCTTGTTATAGAAGATGCCTATCGGCTCAACAATCTTTGATTCATGGATGGCAACGATAGCGGCAACATCTTCTGTGGTAACTTTTCCTATCTTCACTGTCTGGAGATGTTCAATCAGGAACTCTGTGGCGATTGTTCCAACTAACCCGAAGCCTGGAAAACCGATAATCAAGGTACAGTTCTGAGGTTTTTTGTTGAGTTGGAGCTGCATGTTGACTTACTATGTTGAGTGATACTCCATTGCTAAATCTTGGAAGCAATTCCTCCTTTGACTTCCATTGCCCTTTCTAAGTCCTCTGCTATCTTCTCTGCTGCCTTTAAGTTGGCAAGCATCCTATTCTCATCGGTTTTGTTCTGAATAGCAGCCTTGATATCTTGCTTTGCTCCCAGAACATTTCCAGATGACATTGCCTGGTATGCTGCTCCGATGTTTTGTCTATATTGGTTGTCAAGATTTGCAGCTGCTGCTATATTTTTCAAAGCTGTTTTGTCTAATACATTGCTTCTTGCTATCATTTGTTGGATATCCTCTACATTTTTTTCAAGCGCAGGACTGACCATCGTCACCCCTAGCCCCGTCTTTATCCGATCTTTTAGAGTAGCTCCTGTAGCGCTTTGAATGCTTATAATCTTAGCATGCACCTTTTCCCATGTTTTTGCGGTTTTCCAAAGTTCCTTCAGATGTGAGGTTTCCTGTGTTTCGATTTTCTTTATCGTGTTGAGTATCTTTTTGATTTCCGGAACTTTTTTTGAGATTTGTCTGCTCGACAGAGCCTGAAGCAAACTTCCTAATGCGGCTATTATCTGGTCGTTTTCGTCACCTACCTCTTTCTCGATATCCTCGATCTTCTTTGTTGCTCTTTCTTCGAGTGCGGTCCTTCCTACAAAGTCCTTATATCCCTTTTTGAAGCTGTTTATTCCTCCCCTCACATTGGAAAGGCGTTCTCCAACACCTTCCAACCCTCCAACTCCGCCTTCTTCTGCAACCCTCCTACTGAAGGATGTAAATATATACCAGAATCCCATAAACACCATAATAACACTCACCAGAGTGAGGATGCTGCTTATCTCATTTAAGCCAATCCCTCCTGTAGGGGCAGGTATCACCCCCCCAAGGTTTGCGAGGCCGCCTACTAACATCCCCTGCACAAAATAGCCTGCGAATAAAAATAGCACCCCTTTTGCGAATCTTCCTCCCTGGCTCTCCCCTATTTTATGCCCGATGTACACCGCGCCCAGGATAAGGACTAAGGTGAGTGTCACAAAAAGCCCAACAGCGTAGCCAGAGACCAGTGTTTGTAACATTGTTACAGGAATTGCCACAACAGAAAGCAAGCCAAGGCCGAGAGCAACAAATATACGCGGGCGTTTCTCAATATTCGCTAAAACAAGATTGGATACTCCATAGAACAATGCAAACACGATGATGAAGAGGATGATTCGTAAATAGAGCACACCGTAGGGTTCAGCTATCCTCCCATCTGGGCTAATCACTTCTACAAAGAACGCATCCAAGCCAGTATTCTCCAATAATTCACCTATGTTCAGTTGTGCACTGACTGTTGCGATAGAAACCAGAAACAGGAACGTAAAAAGAAAAGGCAGTTTTTTTCTCATCCTTGCACCTCTTGGATTTTGATATCCCCTCTCGTTTTTTCTTTTATATAAACCTTTCCATTTGCCAGTACTCAAAAATCTCCACAACATTTATATACGAGTAAGCCAAAAAGACAGTATCAACCATCAGGTGATGCCAATGCTAACTGCGAGAAAAACGATAAGCTTCATTTTAGGACTAATCCTTCTTGTGCAAGGAGGTCTTCCGTTGCTTAACACATTGAATCTAATATCCTTTACGCTGCCTGCTCTTCCTGAGCTGGCTCTTTGGATAGTCTTTGTTGTTGGAGGGATCTGGCTGCTTGTTGATGCAAGCAGGGAAGCCTTAATCAATAAAGGATTGATGCGCATCAGCCTTGTTGTAGGTATTGTCTTGATTGCCTTAGGGATTATCCCCTTACTCAACCACTATCGTGTCATTGGGTTTACCTTGCCTGGCGGAATTCAGATTGCTGTGGATGCTGTGCTTGCATTGGGAGGGTTGCTGCTTTTAGGAGGAGCATTCAAAGGAGTTTATTAAATGGCCAAGAAAGGATTCAGCATAAGGATCCTGGTCGGATTTCTTTTTTTATTTGCAGGAGCAATCATCTTTCTTGACCAGCTGAACCTCCTCTCCTTTTTTGACCTGGAGCCTTTTAGAATGCCTTTTACCTACATCATCTCCATTGGAAGCGCTTTGGCAGGCTTCATCCTGATCTTCAAGAGATTCCTGATCACCCGAGAAACAGAAGGGGCGTTTAGGAAAGGGCTTTAGGCCTTTATCTCAATCTTGCCGCCCAATGCCTGGCCTGGAAGGCCTCTCTCAAAGATGATCCTTAAGGCGCCTTTATTGCCATGCGCAGAGGCAACCTTCCCTTTTATCTCTTTTCCAGCAGGCGACTTCCAGCTGACCTCTTTGCCGACAAGCTTTGCAGCGTCATCCCTTTTGCTGATTCCCCTGGTTTCAGCAATGATGTGATGGCAAGTCTGGCTGTGGCGATTTGAGCGGTAATTGATGATGACTGCTTCCATGCATTCAGGGAGGTTATAGATGGTTTATAAGGTTTGCTGCGTCATCGGGCGCAATTGAAAAGCTGCTCGCTTCGCTCGGCAGCGCCAGGTTCGCCATGCACCAGAAGGCGGATAACCGACATTCTCCGTAGGAGCCGACCCTCTTGTCGGTGTGATACTTCCAGCATACTATGGCTCACAAGATGGCGCTGCATAACTTTTCAATTGCGTCTGCGTCATCCAAAACCTTTTTATTAGCATTGGTATATGATCTCCTTATGGGCCTCCTTAACTGGTTCAGAAAAAAGCCTGAAAGCATTTCTGAAGCATCGCTCCTTCAGGAGTGCGCAGAGGCGAAGGAATGCAAGCTTCTTGATAAGGCCATCCGTGCATATTCTGAAGGAGAACAATTTGCTGGTTATATGCTTCCGAAGCCGGATGTCTCCTTCAGCATAAAGATGCTGGCAAAAGCACGTGATAACCTTACAAAGACGCTTTCTTTTTTACAGAAGCTGAACCGGTCGCATAAGAATTTGGAAAGAATTACATATTCTCTTAAGTCCTCTGCTTTACGCTTGCCAAATCAGAAACCACTTACTGAGATTAAACAATTTGTGGAGTCTGAACTGAAAGAGGTTGAGGACTTCCAGAAAGAGCTTCGGCTCTTGACTACTGAAATCCAGGGCGAACTTTCCACCTGTGAATCATATCTGGAGCTTAAGGAGGAAATTTTAGCAAAGAATATTCCTCCTTATCATAAGAGTGTGTACAAGACAGCAGAGCAAATTCTTGGCAGAATGCCTAAATTCAAAGCAAAGCTTGAAGAGCTGCGCGCGTATCTTTACAATCTTTTCATCAATACCCGCAAGCTCGAATATGTGGTTACAGGAAGGGCTCAGTAGAAATTCAATCGGCAGTGGCTTGCAAGCGAGCAAGGCGAGCTTGCTCGCTAGCCACCGGCTCGCTTGTTCTTGTATCTGCGATTGCTGACACCCCCGGATGGGGCAACCCTCTGTCAGCACTGCTCATGATTGCAAAGAAGCTCGCAGAATTGATGCCGGACTTTCTACTGAGCCGGAAGATAGATCTCACAAGAGGAAGAACAGAATGACAGGAAGCAGCAGAACGCCCATTGCCATGCTGCGCTTCACCTGCACATGCGGAGGGATCAAACCAATCGCTGTGCTTGCGGCAAGGATTAAGAGGCCAGTAAGACCATCAAAGACGACCGCAAGAATTCCAATGAGGAGCATAATCGTCAGACTGAGATGCTTGTAGTTCACTTTGCTCACAATAGCTGCAAAGCCCCTGCTGAAGAGCAATGCAAGGAAGGTAGCAATGCCTCCAGCAACAAGGGAAACTGCCACAAGAAGCATGAACTGGCTGAAATCAATGCTTCCTACAATCTCCTGTATGGCTACAATGCCTCCGTTCCTTGCCTTATCAATTGTGTAAAATGTTACCAGAGAGAAGAGGAAGTTCACCGTGCTAATCCCTCCAATCAGTATCATAAAGCTGTACATGCCGATGTTTCCAAGGAACTGCATCGCAATGATTGCTGCGTGAGCTGAGCCAAGTCCAGGAAACAATCCTGTTAATGAGCCTGAAAAAACAGCCCCTCCGAATGCCTTGAGCATGCCTGACCTTTCTGGTGTTATCATTTCAGTCACTCGTTGCTTAGGAAGGCTTACGTTCTGGGTCAGCGAATCCAGGAGTGTGGCAACTCCAAATAAGCCAGAAAGCAATGGGAATAAAGGCTGGCTGATATCAGGCATCGTAAGGACAAGGACTCCAAGGATGCCTGAGAGCATAAACACCAGAAACGCCCAGAATTTCCTGTTTAATCCTCTCTCCTTGAGTATCATGAAGACGCTTACAGCCACCAAGATGTAGCCAACCACGTTCTGCAATCCTGTAAATATAATGATCGAAAGCGGCATGAGTATAGGGAGCAATAGGATTGTTATCAGAAGCCCCATTAAGGAACCAATTACTGTCAGCTTCACTGCCTCATAGCCCATCCCTCTCAGCAATAAGCGATGGCCTGGCAGCACATTGAGGATTTGGGACTCATCTGGGGCTCCCAGGAAAATGGAGGGGATGGCATCAAGGAATGTATGCGTGACCCCCATAGCTATAATGAACACCGCAAGCGTGATTGGCTCTGTAAAGCCAAGAAAGTAGCTTGAGGAGCTGACCAACAGCACACTGACGAGATTGATATGGATGCCCGGAGTAAGGCCGGTGATGATGCCGAAAACGATCCCTACGCCAATGGCAACAATAATCTCAAACATATAGGGAGAGATATTCTGGACTTATAATAGCTTATGACCGAAACTCAATAATTTAACTATCTATAAGTAGTTAAAAAAGGAAGATTTATAAACCCTAAGGACTTGCATGTAGCCCATGGCAAATTTCGAGAGGGGAAAACCACGCAGAATATCCTTTACCTTACAAGGGGAGGAACTTAGCCCTCAACAGGTTTTTGATGCCCTCTATACTGGACTTGAAGATGTGGTTCACCTTAATCTCAATTCCTTTAAGCGGAAGAACCACGCAGATCCGCAATATAATGAGCCGGTTACCCGCAAAGTTGCTGCTTGGCGGCAAACCGAACCAGCTAATATCCTCGCGGAGATTATGTTTGATGACACTTCAAAGAAAATGTATGAAGTACGACCCCGCAGTAATTTTGATTCTGACATGTTAAAACTTCCGAACATCGCATGCCTGCAGGGGCAGGATGGGAGTGTTCTTATCTTACGGGAGGCCCGGAAATACCCTCTTGATACAATGATTGCTCCAATAGCCAGAAGGAGATTAGGCAAGAAGTTTGATTACGATTCAACCGCGCAGTTTTATGGTTCCTCTAAAACCCCTGCTCAGATTGGCGCAGCTAAGAATGGGGGTCTGATGGTAATCCCCGAACCTCATCTTCTCATTGGATTAGAGAGAATCTACAGCTCTACTGATCTTGGCAGAGTTACGCCTCCATTTTCTGCGCTGGCTTCAAATTCAGACAAACTCTGGTACTTACGCGGATTCTTCCCTCTTCTTCGGGATACATCAGCCGCTACGGAAAAGCTTGGGTACTATTTTGGCAAGCTGCAGGCTCTCGGCTTGATGGAGATTCTTGACAGGCAGCTTATCCATTACTGTTTGATAGGGAACAATATCGGAAATTATGATCCAGACTTTATTTCGCACAGCATGAGCCCCCCATTCATTATTCAGAAGGAGCTTAGCAATATTCGGTCAACAATCCAGGAGGATGGACAGGAATATCCTTTTACTGAGCCTTTGGATGAATACCTAAAGTATCTCAAGCCCACCATTCGCAAGACAAGGGAAAGGTACCAGGACATGGGCATTACTCCGGCATTTCTATTGCCTTATCTCCCTCAACGGATTACTACAGCGGATTTGCCTGCTCTAGAACTCTCCACACAACTTTCTTAATCCTACCTTACTCAATCCTATCTTTGCTCTCTCATGTAACCATGCGGATTCTGCGTGCAATAACTTCTTTTTGCCCATTAAACTGGTCTAGGTCTCCAATGATCTCAATAGTATCTCCCTGGCTGAGGTTGATTGTATTGCCAAAAACAACAACTGTTGTCTCTACAGGCTGCACCACTTTTACAAAAGTAACTCCCTCTGCTCTTGATACGCCTTTGACCTGGCCTGTAAATTTCACGGCTCCTTCTGTTTTTTCCAGGAGATCTTCTGCTGAAGTTTCGGCAAGCGGCTGTAGTCCAATGTAAAATAAAAGAAATAGGCCTATAATCGTGGTTACAAGGCTAATTTTGAGGATTGTCGCTTCTTTCACAGTTATAGAAAGGGATTTGCTCCTGTTTAAAAGTATGCCGGGGTCCTGACGTATTTATCGGTGACGTATGCTGCCAGAATGGTGCCCTCTCGTGGAACTCCTTTCTTAAAACGATACTGATAGGTTCCTATCTGCTCCATATGGTTGAGAGCGTAGATGAGCATCGCAGGAAATACTAAATCCTGCAATCCTTGCTGCTCAGATTCCTCATGGATCCCTGTTGCTGCGTCCTCCATCCAGTAAAGGCCAACAGATTCGAAGGTTGCATGAGATGGATACTCCACTGCCTCTACACACTCCACGCCTTTTTCAGACCCGAATTTTAGGGTCTCAGGCAGGCTTAACACTATTTTACCCCCAATCCTGATAGGTCCTCCTAACGACGTGACAATCCCCCTGATTCCCACCCTATCCTGGCTGTATCGAAAACGAACTTCCTCTCTGCTCATGCCGCGCTCAAGGAAAGCTCTCTCCTCACGCTTCAAGTATATGATTCTCTCATCACTCAGCTTTCTTAAAAGCCCTTCACTGGGAGATACGATAGTCATTGCAGTAACCTTTTTTTGCATTGCCAGAATACCCCAGAACAAATCATATGCAAAGGCCCATCAAGGATATCCCGGCGATGGGGCCTCAGAGCAGCAGGAGAAGCAGGCCTAAAGACACAGCGTATCCACTCTCCGCATCTTTAGCAATTTTCATGCAGTGAGGGAGAATGGCTCGGTTATTTATACTTTTACTTTTTGCTTGGATCGGTGAAAATCTTTTCAAGGTTGCCGTCGGAAATGCCAAGCATTTCCGGGCGCTCCTTCGGAGCACGTCGGTTCGGCTGCGCATACAATGGGGGTGACCGGCATTCCCCGAATGGGACAACCCCCTCGTCGGTTTGACGTCTTTGTGCTTAAGAGCCTCACGAACTGACGGCAACGCCATTTTCACCGGAGCCTTTTTGCTTTGGGCATTTCCTATGGCCTGTGCCTTAAATCATAATCTTTTTAAAAGCACCTCGATTCTGGTCATTCATGCCTTCCCTACAATTTGAGACGACAGCAGAACTGCAAGTGCCAAAGGCGCTTATCGATCAGGTTATTGGCCAGGATCATGCTGTTGCTATCAGCAGGAAGGCGAGCAAGCAGCGCAGGCATGTTTTCCTCATTGGGGATCCTGGAACAGGCAAATCCATGCTTGGAATGGCGTTGGCAGAGCTGCTTCCCAAGGAGAAGCTCTTGGATATTGTAGCTTTTCCCAACCCTAATGATGAGAACCAGCCTCTTATCAGGACGATGCCGGGCGGGTCCTCCCGGGAGCTTGTTGCGAAAGCACGTGTCCAGAGCGTGACGAGCTTTAAGAACCAGAACTTTGTCATGTTTATCCTTGTCCTTGTTGCCATGTTTGCGCCCTGGTGGGCATATTCCTACTATACTAAGCTGTATGGAGCTACAGTCGCTGCCATAATGTTCACCGCATTCTTCCTTGGAGGGATGGCATTTCTCGTAGCCTTTGCCATCTTCATGAACCTTGGAAAGAAGATGGGAGATCGTACAAGGATTCCAAAAATCATTGTTGATAATTTCCAGCAAAAACAGGCTCCATTCTATGATGCTACAGGAGCCCATGCAGGAGCCCTGCTTGGCGATGTGCTTCATGATCCCTTTCAAAGCGGCGGCCTTGGAACTCCTGCGCATGAGCGTGTTGTTGCAGGGATGATCCATAAGGCGCATATGGGCGTGCTGTTCATTGATGAGATGGCAACGCTGGCGCCGCAGACCCAGCAGGAGCTTCTCTCTGCGCTGCAGGAAAAGAAATTCAGCATTACCGGACAGAGCGAGCGCTCTGCGGGAGCGATGGTACGGACTGAGCCAGTTCCCTGCGATTTCGTCCTTGTTGCAGCAGGCAACCAGGAGACCATAAAGAACATGCATCCGGCGCTGCGGTCCAGAATACGGGGGTATGGGTATGAGGTGTTTATGCAGGAAACCATGCCAGACACCGCAGAGAACAGGAATAAACTGGCATTATTCGTTGCCCAGGAGATCAGCCGGGATAAAAAGATTCCTCCCTTTAGCAGGGATGCTGTTCTTGAGATCATCGAGGAGGCAAAACGCAGGGCAAGCAGGAAAGGGCACTTGACTCTTCGGCTCAGGGAGCTTGGGGGCCTTATCCGTGCAGCAGGGGATGTTGCTGTTGAACAGAACGCATCCCTTGCCACCAAAGAGCATATCCTTGCAGGCATGAAGTCTGCGCGTACCTTGGAGCAGCAGATCTCTGATAAATACATTGAGCGCAAAAAAGAGTATAATGTGATTATTACCCAGGGTGAGAAAGTCGGGAGAGTCAATGGCCTCGCTGTCTTGGGAGGCGGAGAGACAGCAGTCTATGCAGGAATCATCCTTCCTATCGAATCCCAAGTGACTCCTGGAAAAGGCTCAAAGATTATTGCAACTGGAAAGCTCGGTGAGATTGCGAAAGAGGCTGTTACGAATGTCTCTGCCGTGATTAAGCGCTACTTTGGCGTTGACATCAAGGAGAAATATGACATTTTTGTGCAATTCCTCCAAACCTATGAAGGAGTTGAAGGGGACTCAGCCTCTATAGCTTTGGCAACCTCTATCATCTCTGCACTCCATGAAATCCCTGTGAAGCAGAGCATTGCGATGACTGGATCACTTTCCGTTCGAGGAGATGTCCTTCCCGTTGGGGGGGTATCTGCGAAGGTGGAGGCGGCAATAGAAGCAGGACTGAAGAAAGTCATTGTGCCTCAATCAAACCTGAATGATATCATCCTTGATCCTGCCAAGATGAAAAAGATAGAGATTATTGCTGTTAGCTCAATAGTTGATGTCTTGGCCGAGGCGTTGAACTGGAAAGGAAAACAGGAAATCCTTAAGAAGCTGAAATCTGCCTGATGCAAGTATTGCTTTGTCCCTTAACCTCTCTTCTGTATGGCTCAGTAGGAAGTCAGTCGGCAGTGGCTTGCAAGCGAGCAAGGTGGGCTTGCTCGCACGCCGACGGCTCGCTTGCGCTTGGATTCGCGTATGCTGGCAGCCCCGAAGGGGCCTACCCTCTGTCAGCACCGTTTATGGAGCTGAAGAAGCCCGCAAAAATGATGCCGGACTTTCTACTGAGCCCTGCCCTATACCGCTCTATCGCCAATACACTTCAACATCATCGGTCCGCCAACGCGGCTTGATATCTGCTTTGGCATCTCCTGTATTTTTTTTATGGCAGGAATACTGAACACAGCCTAACCACGCAATCATTGCTCCGTTGTCATTGTTGAACTCATTCTGAACTTTGTAGGATTTTGCTCCACGCGCCTTACACATCTTCCTCATCATCTCCTGAAGTCGTGTATTACAGGCTACTCCTCCTCCTAAAACCACCTCTCTTTTTCCTGTATGCGCCAATGCCCTTTCTGTGACCTCAGTCACCATCGCAAAGACTGTCTCCTGGCAGGAGTAGGCGAGATCTTCCTTTGCGTAGCCTTGCATCATTTTCTGCTTGAGGTTTGTCTGGATTCCGCCAAATGAAACGTCCATACCTTTGACAGCATACGGCAGCTCAACAAATCTTTTTGCTTTTTTCGCCAATTCCATAATCTTTGGTCCGCCTGGGAAGCCAAAACCCAAAGCCCGGGCAAATCCGTCGAGAAAATTCCCTATCCCATTATCAAGAGTTTCACCGAAGACCCTGTACTTTCTCCCTTCGTAGGCGATGATCTGGGTGTTGGCTCCGGAAACATACACCAATACTGGATCCTCCGCCTTTGTGAGCAGCCTTCCGATTTCAAGATGGGCAATGCAGTGATTAACACCGATCAATGGGATTTTGTTCCTGATTGCAATCTCTCTGGCTTTCTTCAGGCCCACCAGAAGACACGGTGGAAGCCCCGGGCCTTGGGAAAATGCAATAAGATCGATATCCTGTTCGGTAAGATGGGACTGGCTGAAGGCATCCTTCATGATGCTTTCCGCAGCTTTTTCGTGATGCTCTTTTGCCTTTGTTGGATGGATACCCCCACACTTTGTGGTGAACACTGACCGGGCATTTGCCAGAATCTTCCCCTTGCCTGTAACGATTCCAACGCCGAAGGTGTGGGCTGTTGATTCTATCCCTAAGCAAATCAATTTAGATCACTTTTGTATTGCTTGACTTCTTCAAACTTTTGGAAGAAATTAAATTTCTTTTTATTGCCCAACCGTTTTTCGATATTTTGCAGAAATGCATACAATTTTGCCATGAGCTTATCCAATTTTTTATATGCAACGTCGTATTCTTCCTTATTAACAAACTTTAAATCCTTGGATAGCGATAAGAGGACATCCAGCTCTTTTGCAGAACCGTATGCATAATTAAGGAAGTTTAGAAATTCTTTGGTTGACTTTCTGCTACTCCCTTCAGCTATATTCAACGGAATTGAGGTTGCCGCCCTTCTCATCTGCGATGTCAAATTGTTTCTTTCACTTTCCGGGAACTTTTCGGTAAGTGCATACATATCCAATACAAAATTGTAGCTCAATCCCCAAATCTCTATGTTCTTGTACATCCGCGCCATTATTAGGGGCGCGCAAGAGCATCTATAAAAAACTATTGTGAGCTTGGTTCAGATAGAGCTTTCGCTATCTCTTTGTCATCTGACTGTAAAAGAAAAAAAGACCATGCAGACAAGGAAACCAATTACGGACGTTTGGAAATTGCATGCTGAACACGTCGCCGAAGCTTCGTGCGTACACACCAATCCCATCAAGCTCCTCTTCTAGGAGGGTCCTGCGGTGTCTCTTTTCAAGGAGGGCTTCGTGCTTAGATGCTTTCAGCACTTATCCCTTAGAGCGTAGCTGCCCTGCGTACCTTGGAAGATAACAGGTAAACCAGAGGCTCCGAAAGCCAGTTCCTCTCGTACTATGGCTTCCTTCCCTTCAGACACCAACATCTCCAGTAGATATTAAACAAACTGCCTCGCAGCGTTCTGAACCCAGCTCACGATCCCTTTTAACGGGTGAACACCCCCACCCTTGCACGCCAACAGAAATCGAAGATTTCTGAGCATTTCTCAGTTCCTTCGAAATATTCTGCACGCGCAGGATAGGAAGAGCCGACATCGATGTAGCAAGCCTCGCCGTCGATATGAACTCTCGGGCGAGACGACTCTGTTATCCCCGGAGTAACTTTTCGGTCATTCCCGACCCCCACCAAGGAGGTACGGGAGTTCGCTAGGCCACGCTTTCGCGTTTGGAGTTCATCTTGATAGAAGTCCAATCAGGCCGGCTTATGCCCTTACACTCTACAGAGGATTTCTGAACCTCTTGAGCCAACCTTAGGGCCCTGCTGATATCTTTTCAGCAGGGTGCCACCCCAGCCAAACTGTCCACCTGCTGGTGTCTTGGTTTCCCAATGAGTTACGTAGGCTCCGAAAAGTAGTGTTACATTGGCGTCTACACAAAAGCTTGCGCCTTTGCTTTAACGACTCCTACTTACGCTATATAACGAAGCCCACATAACAGCAGCAAGCTACAGTAAAGTTTCACGGGGTCTTCACTTCCCACTGGAGATCCCTGGCCTTTGCACCAGGAAAGAGTGTTCGGAGGCTTCCAACTAGGGACAGCGACGATCTCGTTACGCCATTCATGCGAGCCGACATTCAATCGGCAAGGTATTACGCTACCTTAAGAGAGTTATAGTTACCCCCGCCGTTTACCAGCTCTTAGCCCCATTGAATTGGGGTTTCAAGTACTGGCACTGGGCAGGCGTCATCAACTGTACGCACCTTTACAGGCTAGCAGTTAATTTGGTTTTTGTTAAACAGTCGGACCATCTCTGTTACTGCGCCCTGCGATCGCGTTGACAACCGCAGGGATCCCTTATGCCGAAGTCACGGGACTAATTTGCCGAGTTCCCTTAATTGGATTATACCTACACACCTTAGGCTTCTCACCTAGGGGCACCAGTGCTGGTTCTGGGTATGAATATCCGAGATCTTTTCCTGTTCCTTTTTTATGAGCTCCAGATACGAGCCGGATACTCCTTGCGGAATACTATTCCCTGTTTTAATGAAGTTCTCATCGTTACAATACTCCCTTCATTTGTCCAGGTTAACATACCTCACTGGATATGCCGACCTCTCCCGAAGCGTCAGAAACAAGACTTGCGTTGCCGCGCATACTCGAATAGTACAGGAATATTAACCTGTTTCCCTTTCCCTTTGTTCAATTTCTGAACGTGGTTAGGATCAACTAACCCTTGGCTGATTGACATTGCCAAGGAACCCTTGCCCTTTCGGTGGAAGAGTGTCTCACTCTTCTCTGCTCCTACTTCCGCCAGGATTTTCATTTTTGAAAGGTCTACACACTCTCTCGAGCGTGCTTCTGCCCTATCAAAACGCCAGCCTATCACAATCATATGATGTCTTCCGTATCGGTAAATGACTTAGCCCCGTCCATCTTCGAGGCCTACAACCTTGACGAGTAAGCTATTACGCACTTTTTAAAGGATGGCTGCTTCTAAGCCAACCTCCTCGCTGTCTCAGGTTGCGGACACTCTTCACCCTTTCACACTGAGTCATTATTTTGGGACCTTAACGGAAGTCTGGGTTGTTCCCCTCTCGGATACCAAGCTTACCCCGGCACCCCGTATCCAAAGGTCTACAAGGCCTAAGCATTCTGAGTTGGACAAAAGACCGATGCCTTTCGACACCTGATACCTAAAATCCGTCTCTTTACCACTTAGGCGCTCTCGCTTCAGACTTGACTACGGCCAACTTCGGCTGGAACCAGCTATCACCGAGCTCGATTGGCTTTTCACCCCTATTCCAAGGTCAGAAGAACACTTGCCCGTAGAACCTCTTCGGGCCTCCACCAGGTTTTACCCTGACTTCACCCTGCCCTGGAGTAGATCGCTCGGATTCGGGTCGTACCCAAGTGACTCAAGGCACTTTCATACCTTACCCCTTGCAAGCTGCGGGTCATTGGTTTCCCTATGAGTCCTCCTTTTCAGATTACTCTCGCCACTCAGATACACTCCCTGGCACGTTATTCAAAACGCACGGTGCAACTCCGTAAAGCCGCACCCCACTATAGCTATTAGGTTTCAGGGTCTTTTCAGTTCCTGTTAAGGGTTCTTTTCAACTTTCCCTCACGGTACTTATTCTCTATCGGTCTCTAGGAGTATTTAAGATTGGAAGTTGATGCCTCCCAGCTTCCTGTTCGGTTTCCAGCGAACAGTACTCAGGATCCTGCCACAATCCACTCAGATTTCTTCTACGGGGCTTTCACCCTCTTCGGCCCAACTTTCCAGAAGAGTTTGAATCATCCGAGCCGGATAAAAGGCAGTCCTTCAACACCACATCCCTTCCTTATTTCTAAGGAAGATTCGGTTTGTCTTGTGCTGTTTTCGGTCGCTCTTACTCACAGCATCTCGATTGATTTCTTTTCCTTTGGGTACTAAGATGTTTCAGTCCCCCAAGTTCCCCATCCTTTCGGATTTAAAGGGAAGTCCCATTCGGATATCTTTGGTTCAAGGATTACATGCATCTCGCCAAAGCTTAATGCAGCTAGTCACATCCTTCATCAGCTCTAGAACCGAGTCATCCACCTAATAGCATTTGATTGGCTCCTTTGTCTGCATGGTCTCATCATTTATCGACCCAGATTCAGAATCCTGCGATTCTGAACCTGATCTTTCTCTATCATCGTGATTCTTGTGATGCAATCAGGAACTGGACCCGTCGGGACGTTCATGTGCATTCCACATTTTGAACCCGAGACCTCCGCCTCGCTTGTGTGACTTTGTCACGTGCAAGGGCGGCGCTCTGCTGCTGAGCTACGGGCCCGGCATGATTGTGAAGGTTTACCGACCAGTGATATTAAAACAAAAAAAGGAGGTGATCCAGCCGCAGGTTCCCCTACGGCTACCTTGTGACGACTTAACCCACCTCACTGAGCTTAGGTTCGGATAAGGTAAAAACCTTATACTCACCTAAACCCTGCTCGGTTGGTTTGACGGGCGGTGTGTGCAAGGAGCAGGGACACATTCACCAAGCGATGATGACACTCGATTACTAGGGATTCCAACGTCATGAGGGTGAGTTCCAACCCTCAATCTGAACTACGATAAGGTTTCGAGGTTTAACTTCTCCTTTCGGAGTTGTAACCCATTGTCCTTACCATTGTTGCGCGCGTGTAGCCCAATAGATTCGGAGCATACAGACCTACCGTTGCCTGCACCTTCCTCCTCCTTTCGAAGGCAGTCCGTACAATGTACTCAATCCTCAAAATGAGTCGTTAGCAATTGTACGTACAGGTCTCGCTCGTTGCCTGACTTTCTGTCACTCACGACATTCGTTTAGTACTCCCTTCATGAGTTTAACAGGACACCTCACGGCACGAGCTGACGGCGGCCATGCACTACCTCTCGGCTCGTCAAGTAAGACCTTTGGCCTGACTTTCTTCCTGCCGTCGCCATTGGTGAGATTTTCTGCGTTGAATTAGATTAAACCGCACGCCGCACCCCTTGTGGTGCTCCCCCGCCAATTCCTTTAAGTTTCAGCCTTGCGACCATACTTCCCAGGCGGCGAGCTTAATGCCTTCGCTTCGACACTGCACATTCTCGAAGAATATGCACCATCTAGCTCGCAGCGTTTACGGCTGGGACTACACGGGTATCTAATCCGTTTTGCTCCCCCAGCTTTCGTCCCTCACTGTCGAATCCGTTCTGGTCAGACGCCTTCGCCACAGGTAGTCTTCTTGGGATTATAACACTGTAAAAACCACTGCGTTCACAGTTATGAACGCAGCGAGTTTGTTTTACCGCTACTCCAAGAATACTTCTGACTCCTCCCGGTTCCAAGTTCACCAGTCTCTCTTGCGCGCTGTTTGGTTGAGCCAAACAATTTCACAAAAGATTTAATGAACCAGCTACGGACGCTTTAGGCCAAATAACTATGATTGCCACTTGTGGCGCAGGTGTTACCGCGGCTGCTGGCACCTGTCTTACCCACCACTTATTCGCCAAGATATTTACTCTTGGCAAAAGCCCATGTTAAACATGAGCACTTAGGATTCCCCTATCACACTTGCGTGCATTGTAGAGTTTTCGCGCCTGCTGCACCCCGTAGGGCTAGGGCCAGTGTCTCAGTGCCCTTCTCGGGGCTCCCTCTCTCAAGGCCCCTATCGATCTTTGGCTTGGTGGGCCATTACCCCGCCAACGACCTAATCGACCGCCGACTCATCTTTAGGCACTGCTTTTCAGATATAAGATGTCCCAATACTCATATCCTATCAGGTGTTACCCTCAGTTTCCCAAGGTTATCCCTGACCTAAAGGTAGATTATCGACGTGTTACTGAGCATTCTGCCTCTCTTGCGAGAAGACTTGCATGGCTTAGTCGAATCCTAATAGCAGCAATCTCCCGCAGGATCAACGGGATTTTACTGGTCGCAATTCGATAAACCTTCTTCATACTTAATGTTGCAATCAAGTACACATCAAAAGAAAATTAACCTGGAGGCGATTTTGGAGAAATATGAAAGTTCGACGTAGTATTTAAACATTTCTACTGAATGGCGCTATTTGCGTGCTCGGAGCCGTTTTTCTTTCTTCATGCGCTTTCGTTGCCATTTCCAGCGCATTTGTCTTTTCTTCTTCCAACGCCTTGAGCTTCGCTTCATCCTTGGGGAGATGCTTTTGGTTTATTTATAAACCTTTCCGCAAATGCCCCGTATGGGATTTGAACCCATGTCCCAGCCTTTCTTTTTGCATCGAAAGGGCTGAATGATTGACCGGACTACACCAACGGGGCTTGAACAGTTTCGTGAATATTTATGAATAATCCTTCTTTTTTAAGCGTTGTGGAAAACGTCTCCAAAATGCAGCAGCCATACTCAAGCATACATTTAAATACTGCCGCAAACCCCTCCTTTTTCTATCATTGATTATCCAATCAGTGATGTTTCACAGTCAAGCCCGTCACAAGAGTACCCACGTCGAGCTTACGATAAATTCAAGCTATGAGCCTGGGGGTTAGTGCACGGGCCACATATTCAAAATCATACGGTGATATCCTTAGAACTGTTTTACATTCCTTATTTCCTTATGGGTTGGGGTAGATGAGGTGCCTGCGCGCACGGAGCCAATGTAAAGCTTGTTCTAAAGTCGTATCACTAACAACAGGTGATTACCATGGGAAAAATAAGCCCTTTATCGGCAAAATATATCATAAACACCTCAATTGACATTGAAGGGGTTGTTGACAAGCCTGACGTTATCGGAGCAGTATTCGGGCAGACTGAAGGCCTTTTGGGTCCCGAGCTTGAGCTGCGGGAGCTTCAGCGATCTGGAAGGATTGGAAGGATTGAGGTGGATGTTGACACCCGGAATGGGAAGACTGGGGGCAAGATTATCATCCCTTCTTCTCTGGACAAAGCAGAAACCGCAATCGTTGCAGCTTCTCTTGAGATCATCCAGCGGATTGGCCCTTGCAATGCCAAGGTCAATGTCCTTAACATCGAGGATGTGCGTGTCGCTAAGCGTATGTTTGTCATCAATCGGGCTAAGGAGCTCCTGAGGACTCTGACAGAGTCTGTGCTTCCCGATTCACGGGAGCTTGCAGACGAGGTCGCCTACTCTGTCCGAGTCATGGAGATTCAGGAATATGGCAAAGACCGGCTTCCTGCCGGGCCGAGCATTGCTGACTCCAACGAATGCATCTTGGTGGAAGGAAGAGCCGATGTTGTGAATCTTCTCAAGCACGGTATCAAGAATGCTATTGCAATGAACGGCACCAGCGTTCCCCAGACTATCATCGATCTTTCCAAGGAAAAAATCGTGACAGTTTTTGTGGATGGGGACCGAGGTGGAAACCTCATCCTGAAAGAGCTGCTCGAGGTCGCAGACATTGATTTTGTCACTCGGGCTCCTGACGGGAAGGAGGTTGAGGAGATCACTCAAAAGGAGATTCATAAGGCATTGCGTTCCAGGATCGCTATTGAGCAGGCAAAGATGGAACTTTCAAAGGAATTGGAGCGTAACCAGCAGGCCGGCAACCGCAATTATGTGCGCCAGCTTGTGCGGAGCGCAGATATGTCGAAGCACCAGGAAAAATACCAAGATAGGCCTCAACACCGGCAGCCTGCAAGCCAGCCTGTGAGCACACCCTCCGAAACTTCCTTGCATCCAGATATGAAAAAGGCGTTTTCAACCATGCTTGACGATTTGGTGGGAACCCGAGGAGCGTACCTCCTTGATGATAAACTCACTATCCTTGGCAAGGTGCCTGTCACTGAACTTGTGACCACGCTTAAGAGCCTTACCTCAGGAGTGTATGCAATCATCTTTGATGGTGTTGTGGACAGGCTCCTGACCCAAACAGCTGAGCGGAGCAATGTAAAATACCTGATAGGCATGGACTCCAAGATCCGGTCAGAGCAAACCCGTCTTGGGGTGCTGACAGTTGGAGACCTGGGCTAGAGTTTTTTATTCTTTTTTATTTCTCTTGTTTATCTCTTACCTTTTAGGAGGATGTTTATTTGAGACTGTAACATGGAGTCCTATGGGTAGCCATCTCAGAACAATCTCGCAAAGTCTCACAGAACCCTTTCCATCATCATCTTAAATTCCTGGAGTTCGGCCTGTTCACTTCTTTCTGAGAAGGCATTCCCGATCCGAACATACTGGCAGCTGAAAACAAATGCAGGAACCTGGCTTTTCGGGCTGTACTTGATAAATAAGTCCACTTCAGATTGAGGGACTGAATGCTCCTCTTCCGGAGTCACAAGATTGTCTCCTGTGTCGAGCTCCCAGCTATAAACTACGGCATCAGGGTACTGGATGGCAAGCGAATTAAATGCCTCTCTGCTCCAGCTTTGAGGATCACGTGAAGCCGAGAACATCCTTATAACCGGTTTCCCGTCTTCAGTGCAAGCTGCCTGGCCTGTTGGCGTGAACTCACTTTTCTGGCCTGATTTTTGGTCTGATGCAGAGCTGCCGTCTTTGCTTTCTTCCTCAATCTTAATATCAGCGCGCTCGCGCATCTGCTCCAGGAAGCCCTGAAGCGCCTGCTCCTGTTTGCCTCTGACGACATTTGCCTCCACCTCACTGCGAACATCGTCAAGGGTAATCTCATCTTTCCTGTCCTCAACCTTTATAATATGAAACCCAAACTGAGTCTGAACAGGGTCAGAAATCTCTCCAACATCAAGTGAAAACGCAGCAGATTCAAATTCCTGCACCATTACGCCTTTTCCAAAATATCCAAGAGATCCGTTGTTGGCTTTTGCGCTTGGATCAATTGATAGGTTTCTGGCAAGTTCTGCGAAGTCCTCGCCTGCCTTGAGCTTGCGAACTACCTGTTCAGCCTCTTCCTTCGTCGTTACCAGTATATGCGAAGCCTTGACACGCTCTTGCTTTGCAGGCACATTCTGCTGGAAATACTGCGTAAGCTCTTCTTCTGCGGCAGTTACTCCGCTGAAAACATTCTTGTCCAAAAATCCGGCCATGAGCATCCGATTTCTGATGAACTGCTTGATATCACCCAACTCCAGTTTCTTCTCAGCAAGCTGCTGCTCCAGAACCCTCTCTGTAAGGCCATTGCCCTTCAGGAAATTTTGGTATTCCTGCTGCAACTCGCTGTCCATAATCTCAATGCCCTGGGCCTCAGCCGCGCTTATGAGCAGGACTTCATTGGTGAGGATCTGATCCAGATATTCTTCTTTGCCCATGGTATCGCGGTAGCCTTCGGGAAGCCCACTAAAGAGAAAAAATATCTCATATTGCGTAGCAAGCTGATCTTCTGTGACTGGAACGCCATTGATGACTCCTGCATTCTTTGCAGCGATCTGTTCGGGTGCCAGCACATACCATGTTGCTCCCCCAAATATCAGAAAGATGATGATGCCAGCAACCCATAGGCCGAAGCTGGATTTCCGGGGCTCTTTGTCCAAGAACTCCGAATCAGAGACTGAGTCAGAGAAGAGATCTCCACTATCCTCTTGAGATTCTTTCTTCACCTCTTTTGGCTCCTCTTTTTTTGGCCTTGGTTCCTCGCGCTTAACTTTTTTTTCTGTTTCTTTGGATTTTTTCTGTTTCTTTTCAGAATGGCTCTCCTTCTCAGAATGACTGATCTCCCCTCCAATCAGGTCGAGATCATCTTCCCAATCATAGTGTTCTTCAATGTCTTCATCATGGGCTGGCATTTCACCGCCGGGGGAATGCAGTTTGTTAATAAACTTTACTATTCTTTAGTTAGTGCAAAAGATTATTATGGAATGCCGGTAACGCTTCTTCATGGTTTATGATATCATCCTTGGCAGAGACGAGGCTCAGAAGCAGAAATTCGGGAAAGAGGGGACGATTTTGCTTGGCAAGCATTATGTGAAGATGGGCCAAACGACCTCCCTCTCCAACCCGATCTATATGGATGTTTCCCAATCTCATGCTGTCTTTATCTGCGGCAAGAGGGGATCAGGAAAGTCCTACACTATGGGCGTTATTGCAGAAGGCATGGCCCATTTGCCAGAACAGATCGCAAATAGGCTGGCGATAGTCATCCTTGACACGATGGGCATCTATTGGACCATGAAATATCCGAATAAGCAGGAAGAAGAGCTGCTTGAGGAGTGGGGAATCAAGGGGAAGCCGCTGTCCCCCCTGATTTTTGCCCCCGTCGGATACTTCAGCCAATTCAAGGAAAAAGGCATCCCGGTAGACTACCCTTTTAGCCTCCAGCCCTCCCAATTGAGCGCATTTGACTGGTGCCATGCGTTCGGCATTGATATCAACAGCCCTCTTGGAGTACTGATTGAGAGGGTCATCGGAAAGTTGCAGGACGAGGGAAAGAACTATTCTCTCCTTGATATTCGCGCCGAGCTTTCTGTTGAGGGCAAGGTTGAGCAGGCTGTGAGAGATGCTGCAGATAACCGCTTCCAGGTTGCTGAGCACTGGGGCCTTTTCTCTGAAGAAGGAATTAAGATTGACCGGATCGTGAAAGGAGGCCAGATATCCATCCTTGATGTGAGCGCCTATGCAGTTGTTCCCGGTGCAGAGAACATCCGGGCGCTGGTTGTCGGTCTGCTGACCCAGAAGCTCTTTATCGACCGCATGGTGTCCAGAAAAGCAGAGGAATATCAGGCCATCAGGAAGAGCCGGGAGGCAATTTTTGAAGGAGAAGATGAGGCCAGCACGGAGCCGCTGGTGTGGATCATCATTGATGAAGCGCACGAGTTTCTTCCCAACAAGGGCAAAACCGCAGCTTCGGACAGCCTGATCACGATCCTTCGGGAAGGAAGGCAGCCCGGAATCTCCCTTGTTCTTGCATCGCAGCAGCCGGGAAAGATCCATACCGACGTCATGACGCAGTCTGATATTGTCATCTCGCATCGGATCACCGCGAACGTTGATATCCAAGCGCTTGGTATGCTTATGCAAAGCTACATGCGTGAAGGCTTAGACACCCAGTTCAACTATCTCCCCCGTGTTGTTGGCTCAGCCATAGCTTTCGATGATGTGAACGAAAGGATGTACCCAATGCGGATTCGGCCGCGGGTGAGCTGGCACGGAGGCGGAGCGCCAACTGCGCTCAGGGAAGAGAAAAAGAATGTTTTTGAGTTTTAGGTGAATCGCATCAGAAGAATGCAGTAGTCAGGCTGAACAGGATTATGCCAAGAACCGTGATTCCTGTCCATTTCCAGATGCTGGCGGCGATTTCTTTTCTGAACATCGTCTCGAGACCTACCTTCAGCATTCTTCCGCCATCAATCGGTCCGAGAGGCGCAAGATTGAAGAGTCCGATGCCAAGGTTCAGGATCCACATCCAGCCAAGGAGCCCTGTCTGGGAATAGAAGCTGAGCTTGTATGGATTTCCTGCCGCCCATATCAACCCGCCATTCACACCCCGCAATGGTTCGTACTCTTTTTTTATTGACGTGTGCTGGTCGAGAAAAATACCCAAATATGGCCTGCCTTCGTTTGTGGGATGAGAGCCAAGCGTGATCTCAACAGACTTTCCTGCGGCAGTTGAAACCTGCATCCGGTCTCCTGGCTGTGTTGCATTGAATACCCCTATGAGGTCGTCGTAGTCTTTAATTTCCCTCTCCCCTGCCTGAATGATGATGTCTCCAGCTTCCAGCCCCGCTTCCTTTGCAGGAGAAGATCCTCCGCCCTCATCAAACCCCGTGATCTCAATCCCGTCTTGGGAGTTCATTGCCTGAACTATGGGCTGTGCAACCTGCCCCAAGAGGAATAGCAAAAGAAACGCGGCGACGATGTTTGCAAGGGGGCCTGCCGCAAATACTGAAAGCTGCTGCCAGGCAGGCCTCTTTCCCAACTCCTGCTCATCCGGCTCGACAAACGCTGCAGGTATGATCGGAATGAAGAAGCACACTGCTGCGAACCCGCTTGACTTTAACGGTATGCCGTAGACCCGGGCAAGCACGCCGTGGGAAAACTCATGAATCACTGCCAGAAAGAATATGGAAAGAATCCAGTAGAGCGGTGGAACAAAGATCGCTCCGTGCAGCCGGAAGGGAAGAACCAAGCCAACCCCCGGAGCGGCTTCGGGAGTCACAAGAATCTGGATGAAGTTTATTGCCAGTTCAACAACAATAAGGACCATGCCGAGAAACCCGACAATAATGCCCAGGATGCCAACCGCCTTCCAAAAGCGGGGCATGCGCCTTGCCAGGCGGTCCATGAGCTTAAGACCGAGGCCTGTGCGGAGCATGGCAAAATAGAGCACCGGAAAGAAAATCTTTTCGATCGTGATGAATTTCCTTTTCCAGTAAAGCAGCCCTAGTAGGAGAAAAAAGAGAATACCTGTTGCAACCAGCTCACTATTCATTTTTTTCTAACCGGTCGCAGCTTTCTTGCCTGGCACTTTCTGCATTTGATCTTTCCGGCAAGAACAAAACGATTCTCTGCCCGGACTGCGGTCTTGCAGATCTTGCAAATAAATTTATTCCTGAACAAACGAGCCTGCGCTTCTGGGAATTTTACCATAGTCAATCTCCTTTTATCTGCTTCATCACTCTCTGGCCAAGGATGCTCCAATACATCACGCTGCTTCCTTCGGCCAGCTTTCCCTGCAATTCCGAAGGGATTGCAAGATCAAATGTCTCATAAGTCTCCGAGTCCATAACATTTGCCTTTTCCCCAACGATTGACAATACCTGCGCCGATCGCTTATCGACAATAGGGACTTCGATATTGTCATGCCCGGGGGCGACGATCACCCTTTTTTTCTCGTCAATAAGGCCAGTCCCAGTCAAGCGAACTTTTGCATGACCGTGCTTTCCTGGCCGCGATATCTGGATATCAACAACTTTGCAGGCTACACCCTCTATGACAATATAGTTTCCTATCTTCAGCGAGCCGATGCTTGTAAACTTTGTCCCTTCCATTCCTGCTTCACCTTACGCTATTTTCCCTCTTTTTTTAAGTTTTTGTATTTCGGCCAATCCTTGCTTTTCCTTAACCCTTGCCTGATGGATCTTTTGCAGCCAGCGCAATATCCTCGGGCTTCACTGTTTTTCTGCCTGCGTGGCTCGCAAGCCTGACCGCCAGCCTTGCAGTGGCTTCAGCCCTTTCTTCCAGGATGTCCCTGAGAGCGGCCTTTGCGGTTTCCCCCACACGCTCAGCTCCTCCTTTTTTAAGGATCTTCTCCATTGCTGCAAGAGGGAGATGCTTGGCAACCACAACGAAAGGTTCAGACGATGTTATATAAATGTTATGTTCTGGCGCCTATCAGCCAGCTCCATCCCTTTGCCTTTCTGGCAACTCTGCTCAACTCCTGCTCGAGCTGCTGGGCATTTGGAAATCTCTTTTCCTCTGCAAGAAACTCAGGAGGATGGTGGATTGTGCGTTCTCCTTTGCTGGAGAACTTATATTTTTTGTGGAGCATCTCATGGAAAAGCACATATTCCAAAAGCTTTGGATGATCTGCAAGGATTGAGCTGATAGTGATGAGATCCCTGGCGTACTCGTATGAGCCTAATTTGGATGTCGTTGAATTCCCCATTGCCAGATTTGGCATCTCGAGCATCCCATTGAAATATTGCTCGTTCAGCTGCCCGAACACTTCGGCAAGCCTTTCGTCCACGTTTGTCTTCGGCACAGCTAGATGGAGATGCTTGATAAATGAGCTGTAATACTCCATCTCTATCGTCCGTCTTCTTGTCTTGAAGATCTGCGAAAGCAGCGACTGAATCAGGCCTAAGCGTATCTCCTTGTCTACTTTTCTCCATTTCTTGTTCAGGTGGAATGCCAGATTGCTGCCAGAAAACCTGATATTCGAGTTATAATCCTTGAGCTGCCAGGAATACTTCACTGAAGATGCATACGTGTATGGCCTGCCTGGATAGAGCCCATGGAATGCTTCCTCAACGATGTCCATACTCTCACTGCTGATACTTACTGCTGGATCTCATATCTCAGAATTGCCGCAATCTTCCCAATGTCCTTGAGCTGGACCCCTTCCCGGGTCTCAACTGAAATAATCTTTACCTCAGACGAGTATCTCTTTGCCTCTTCTTCTATCTTTTCAATCTTCTCGTCTTCCATTGCCTCTGAGACGAGGACTATGGCAACCGCTCCCATCTCCAGGCGCTTCATCACCTCTGTGAACCCATACGCCACTGCGTTAGGATGCTTTGCCAGCATCTCAAAGAGCTTGTTCATGATGGCTTTTTCTTCAGCGATGCCCTCCTGGCTGAGGACGTCCTGGCTTTTGTCCACAAGCTCCTGCAGCCCAAAGTCCTCAGTGTAGCTCAAATCCTTTATTGCAATGATTTTCTGCTTCACTTGGTCAGTAATCGTGCCGCTATCAACAAAATCATATTTTGTCGGGCCAGGTCCGCCGACCAAAATGCCCTTGAGGTGGGGGGCGTTGAGGAACTGCTCTTTCATGTAATCAGCAACTTTCTTGAAATGGTCCCTGATGGCGCCTTCTCTCTGCCTTGCGAACCGCGCTGCAGATTGGCCTCCTGCGCGGAATTTTCCTGGGACCTCTGAATGGGTCTTTACCATGGGCTGGATTGTCTTGCCCTTCAAAAAAGCAATTGCTGCGTCTCTCCTGTCAATCACCACGAGCCCGTACACCTCTTTGGATTCCATCATCTCGGCGAGGATACTGACGACGAATTCCTTGTCGCAGCGGTAGATCCTCGTCTGGAGCGGGACTGGCGGCTCGATGCTCCATACCTTGACATCGCTCTGTCCCTCCCTTTCAGCTACATTTCCGGAAAAGACAGCCAAGCCATGCTCAGGAGTCCTCTTGAACAGCCGAAGATGCTGGATCATGCGCTCCAAAGCATCGATCACATTCTTCTTTGTAGATGCAGATTTGATATTGACTGCTGTGCCCTGCTCCTGGCCGAGGTGATTGATGATCTTATTCATGTCATAGCCTGCAGGAATATACACAGAAACCAGCTCCGTATGCCTGCCCCTATGCTTCTCTAGCTCTTTGATGAATCTTTTGAGATGGTGCCTTTGCGCCTCGTTGATGCTCACCCAGCAAACCAACCTTTATTTTTTTATAAAGCTTTGCAACTTGTTAACCAACAGTGGGCTAAGTCTCCCCCATGTTAATGGGGTAGATGGATGCCCACGATGCGAAGCATCAATACCTGCTTGAATTCTCCCGTATGTACATTGCCACGACTTCAGCTGAAACATGGCCTGCTGTGCCGCAGTAATAGCTTGACGCCCAGAAATCCTCTGTTTCCGGTCTCGTTTGCCTGATAATTGCAAACTTTTGCCGCAGCTCTTTTGACGTCCATGCTTTCAGGCTCT
>DATDTY010000038.1 GCA_035290625.1 Candidatus Nanoarchaeia archaeon | reverse complement strand
CGAGGTAAGACCGCATCGAAGCTTACGCTTCGAGATTCTGGAAACTCCAGAGCAGGCATTTGTCAGGAAGATGAAAAAGGAGGCTTAATAAACATGAAACGAATTAAGCTATCGAAGGGAAATACTTTCAGGATAGCACATACATTATTTTTTTCGAAGGGTTTATATAGTTCTTAAGCAAGAATATACCGTAGTTTCAGAAAGAGGTGTTTGTGTGGTCAGGAAGAATGGAAAACCCGTTCATCACCGAGAGAAGAATAATAGACAGAGCTTCTTATTAATTATTGCTGGGATCCTTACAGCATTTTTGATCATTGCTGTGGTCTCAAAAGTTTCTGAGAGAAAGACCGAGGATCTGGCTGGAGGTGCTACAAGCATCAGCAAAGATTCAGAGGAGGTTGAAAATATTGCTGATTTGATGCGGCAGGGATGGAATTTGCAATGGATTGCATCTGCGAATGGAGCTGCCATAGTTCCGGGCGTAACTTCTGATGATAGCGCATACCTTAACAATGATCGAGAGAAGTATTGGGCAGGAGTAGAACTAGGTCTTCTCAGAGCAACAAAAGAGGTACATGGAGCAGGTGCCAGCGGGACAGACACAGGCAACAGCAGGACAGCCGCCAGATATTTTATTTCGTGGGGATTAAAAGGAACAATTCCACTCTGGGAATCTTTATTGCGGCAGTATTATACTGATTTAGGGGACAGTGAAGCTACACTTAACAGGATAGTGAATGAGATACGGCAAGAAGAAGATTTTCTTGTTCAAAAATGGAACCTCCCTAATAAACCAGGAATAGGTATCCTCATTGACATAAGTGCATTCAGAGGATTTAGAACAGGCGTTGTTGGCGAGATAGAAATGGTTGAGACGCCGACAGGATTGGAAGAAGTTACCGGAAGAGTTCCTGTTCCAACAGAAGGAATAACAGATTCTGATTGGCTGGCTCCTTTCGCCTGGGGAGACAGACATATAACAAGATCGCTTGTGACACGCGGCGGTGAAGGAGATTCGTTTGTTTTTTTTGAAGATGGGAGATTTACATTTCGGCAATTAGGATATAAATGCTGCCCCCCCTCATTCAGGCTTGTGAATAGCAACGGAGTGCAGACCATTCAAGAACTCACTTCCGTGGGAGATTTTTCTGAAGTTCCTAGCACGTGGGAGGTTACAAGGACAATGAGTCTAAAGGAGTTTATTGAACGTGTCCAGCGACAATCTGAAACGAATCAGGATATTACTAGATTCGATCTTGCTGATGTCTTGGGAGACTGGAATGGAGAAGTAACGTCTCAGGAATCCCGCACTTTGCAGGATGCCATACGGGAGTCCCCTGATGGGCATATATGGGTAGTCCTGCGTGGTGACGGAACGATGGCAGGAGGAAGTTTCTTGAATGTTGCAGTTGAAAGCTATAACAGTGGACAGTCGAATGTTCTGAGGAGATATCAGCCAGGATCACCTCAACCTACACTTGAACAAGCATACGCGGCAGTGTCTTCTAAGTCAAGTGTGGGCATACTCCAATTTGATCCTAGGCAGAATAGAGTTATCGGTGTTTATAACACTCAAGGGATACTCAGATACAGTCCCTGATAAAGCGAGTTGGTGCTGCTAATCTCGTAATTCCTTAAGTCTTTGGGAGGTCGAATCTTTCAAGCTCTTTGACGTTAGACAAGATTTCATGGTCTTGGTCAACTGACGTAATATACTTCTTTTGCATCAACTTTTGTCAGAGGAATCTTTTTGGTTAACTTCCACTTTCTTTCTCTGAGGAATCTTTGCTGTTTCTCAACTCCAGATCGAGATCAAGGATCCGATCAAAATAGTAATAAGGGCTCCAGAGTGATGGAAGGATGGTGGGAGGAGCGATCATCGACTCGAAAGAAAGTACCTGGTAGCACACCAGCAGCTGGTTCAGAATCGGCCTTCTTCCGGCAGAACCCCATGGTTCTCTGATACGCTCTTCTTCGAGGAGGTCTGCAGCAGCATCATAAAGAAAAAGGGATTCCAACCGTCCTTTGTGCGTCAGAACAAGGGCATTACAGTAAAGATTCTCCGCTAATGAGGAAGAAAAATTCTCGATCTCAATGATAAAGGCATCCATAAGCACCGAGAACGCTAAGGAATATTAAAGGATTTCGACAGCTTGAGAGAAAGCCTTAATAATGCAGCTTTTTTCTTCCTGGCATGAAATACAGGCTGGTCTGCTTTGATCTTGATGGAACCCTGGTTGATGAGACAAAGAGCGTTTGGGAGTCTATCCATACCTTCCTGAATATTGATCAGGAACGCAGAAGAAAGGCTATGGAAAAGTATTACGCCAGGGAAATCACGTATCAGGAATGGGCTGACCATGACATGGCGATGTGGGCTGAGAGGAATGTGAAGAAAGAGGACTTCCTGAAGGCAATATCCCATCTTCGCCTCATGGAAGGGACGAGAGAGACGCTTCATGAATTGAAGAAGAGAGGCTACAAGCTGGTATTGCTGTCAGGAAGCCTGAGCCTCGTCCTTGATTTGCTGATTCCGGATTATAAGGAGGTGTTCGATCATACCTATATCAATCATATTTTTTTTGATGAAGATGGAAACATCAGCGGAGCTGATTGGCTTGGCCACCCGAGCGATGAAGAAGGGAAGGCCGAAGAGCTCAAGGAGGTTTGCAGGAGATTTGGAATACCTCTGGGGCAGAGTGTTTTTGTCGGAGATGAAAAGAACGATCTCGGTGCGATAGAGCTTGCTGGATTGGGGATTGCGTTCAATTCACAGTCTGAGAAGCTGAACCAGGTTGCTGATATCATCATTGAAAAGAAGGATGTCCGGGAGATACTAAAGCATTTATAGCGAAAGATTAATATTGTGCGGATAGGTTGCATATAAATACGGCAACAAGAAGTATCTGAAGGAAGTATCTGAAGGAAAAGTGGTGGGTCTGTGGAGATTACAAAACAAACCATCCAGAGAGTCGCTGAGGTCAGCAGGCTGAAACTCTCAGAAAGCGAACTTAAGGAATTTGTTGCAGAGTTTAAGGAGATTCTGGACGTTTTTTCCAAGATTGATGAAGTTAACACGAACGATGTAGAGCCGAGCTTTCAGCCGGTTGGGCTGAAGAATGTCCTCAGGGAAGATGAAGCTGAGAAATGCCTCACCCAGGAGAGAGCGCTATCCCAGACCAGGCATAAGCAAGACGGATACTTCAAGGGGCCCCGCGTGATATGAGGATTCCAGAATTTGTCCAGGCTGTGAAACGCGGAGAGATTGATATTGTTGAACATACACACAAAGTGTTGGATATCTGCGCCCACGTCAATTCTGAGTACCATTACTTCACGGCTATAACCCAGGAAGCTTTGCAAAGGGCAAAAGAGCTCAGCAGAAGAAAGGAGAAGAGGGGGGTATTATGGGGTGTTCCTGTTTCTGCAAAGGATGCGATCTCCGTGATGGGGGTAGAGACGACAGGCGGGAGCAGGATATTGAAGGGGTACATGCCTTTGTTTGATGCAACTGCTGTTGAAAAACTCCGCGATGAGGGCGCAATTATCATTGGAAAGACATCTCAGGATGAGTTCGGGTTTGGAAGCTTTGGGATCAATGTTGGGAAAGGCTATGAGATCTCCTTGAACCCCTTTGACAAGAGGAGGGTATGCGGCGGAAGCAGCGCAGGAAGCGCAGGGATAACTCAAAAGCTTGATACGCATGCTTCGCTTGGAGAATCGACAGGGGGATCTATTGTCAATCCTGCCTCCTTTTGCGGTGTTGTTGGATTGACTCCCACCTATGGCCGTGTTTCCAGACATGGATTGCTCGATTACGGAACAAGTTTTGACAAGATCGGGCCAATGGCAAAGAGTGTTGAGGATGCTGCATATGTCTTAAGCAGTATCTCAGGCCATGACAAGGCTGATGCAACATCTGCAAACATAAAGAAAGAGGCGTTTCATTCCTTTGTTAAGAAAGACATCAGAGGGATGAAGATGGGTGTGATTAAGGGAAGCCTTGAGAATGCTGATACGCTTGTTCAGAAAGGATGCCAGGAAGGGATCAGAAAGCTTGAGGAGCAGGGGTGTGAGATTCGGACAATTGAATTGCCTATAACGATGAAGTACGGCGTTTCCTGCTACTATCTGCTTGCAACTGCAGAAGCTTCCACGAATCTTGCAAGATATTGCGGGATGAGGTATGGAACCCATGAAGAATTAAAAGGGGATTTCAACAGCTATTTTTCTGATGTAAGGAGTGGGCATTTCGGCAAGGAAGCAAAGCGCAGGATCATGCTTGGAACCTTTGCGAGAATGGCAGGGTTCAGGGATGCGTATTACCTCAAAGCTGCAAAAATCCGGACATTGATCGTCAATGAGTACAAAAAGGCGTTTAAGCGAGTGGATGCTCTTGTAAGCCCAACAGTACCTAAGCTTCCTTTGACATTTGATGAGGTGAAAAGGCTTTCGGTCCTTGAGAATTATATGTTTGATGTGCTTACTGTCGGCCCAAATGTTGCAGGAATCCCGCACATGAGTGTTCCAGTCTCAATGCAGAAGGGCCTGCCCGTTGGCCTTATGCTCATGACAGATCATTTCGAGGAGGGAAAATTGGTTCAGATCGGAAGCAAGGCAGAGATGCAAAAGCAATGAAATTTGACTCAGATATTGTAATTGGTCTGGAAGTGCACGTCCAGCTTGACACAAAGACAAAGCTCTTCTGCGGCTGCCCGACAAAGGGCTCTGATGAGCCGAACAGCAGGACATGCCCAACATGCCTCGGCATGCCGGGAAGCAGGCCGGTTTTTAACAAGAAAGCCTTGGAGTATGGATTGAAGTTTGCAATTGCGACAGGCTCTGCCATTTCAAAGCAGCTTGTATTTTCAAGGAAGAGCTATTTCTATCCTGATTTGGCAAAGAACTACCAGATAACCCAGTACGAGCTGCCCCTTGCAAAGGACGGGTTTATCACTGTCAATGGAAGGAAGATCATGCTGACAAGAGCACACCTTGAAGAGGATCCTGCTGCATTGGTGCACCCAAAGGGAGTTGGGAAAAGCGCATATGTTCTCGTGGATTACAACAGGAGCGGAAATCCTCTGCTTGAGATTGTTACCGAGCCCATGCTGAGGTCTCCAGAAGAGGCAAGGGAGTTCCTCAGGGAGCTGATGAAGATCCTGAGCTATCTTGAGATTTTTGACTTGAAAGATGGGATCATTAAGGCAGACGCAAACGTTTCCATTCAAAGGACAGGGTATGCCCGTATTGAAATAAAAAATATAACAGGGTTTAAAGAGATTGAGGCAGCGCTAAAATATGAAGTTGACCGGCAGCGAACGGAGAAGGTGGTAACAGAAACGAGATTGTGGGATTCAGAGAGGAGAGTGACTGAACGGCTGCGTGAAAAGGAGGCCGAGATTGACTATGGGTATATCGTTGATTCTGACCTGCCGATGGTTGAGATCACAGATCAGATGGTTGAGAAGATCTCGAAAGAGATGCCTGAGCTTGCTGCTGCGAAGATGGAGAGGTTTGTAAAGGAGCACGGGTTGGCCAAGGAGGATGCTTTAGTGCTTACCGCTGAAAAGACTCTTGCTGAGCTGTATGAGAAGGTTGCAAAGCACGTTGAGAGAAAGCTTGCTGCGAAATGGCTGAGAAGGGAACTCATGAGGGTAGTGCATTACAATAAGAAGGAATTGCATGAGGTTATTGTTGATGAGGGGAATTTGATTGCTCTCCTTGGATTGGTCCAGGAAGGAAAGATAACTGAGCAGGTTGGCCAGAAGTTGATTGAGATGCTCATTGAGAGGCCATTTGACGTTAAAGCATATGTGAAAAAAGAGGGCCTGGCAGCTGTTTCTGACACAAAAAAGCTTGAGAAATACTGCAAAGAGGCGATCAAGGAGAACAGCAAGGCAGTTGAGGACTACAAAAAAGGGAATGAAAAGGCCCTTCACTTCATCGTCGGAGCAGTCATGAAGAAGACCAAAGGCAAGGCAACTCCCAAGGAAGTCAATGAGATTCTGAAGAGGATGGTTGGAAGGTAAAGTTTGTGGAGGGTGGTTGTTCGGGTAATGGGAGGTTGAGATTCAATTGAGAAAGAGGGTGAACGAACGGATTGGGCACACCTCAAAACCCAATTCCCTTTTTACCTCGCATCATTAGAATTATGATAAAGAAAACAAATCCTGTCCAAAAAATCCAAACTGGTTTTATTACATCAAAAGTAACAAGTATCAACGTTACTAACATCATGGATAGAACACGTACAGTTAATACTTTCTTCCATGTTTTTTGGTGACACCAAATATCTTTTAATTCTTTCATTACCATCTTTACCTATAAAATAATTGAGTACGGTAAACCCCATTTTTATTTCTCACAACGCCAACACCAATCAAAGAAAAATCTGAATTAAGCATACTTTCTTACTCCATCACTCTCTTCAGCACCTTCTCCGCATCCTCTCTCACCCGCTCTTCAAAGTCAGGATTCGTCTCGCCTTCCACCTTTTCTGTGTTTAATGTTTCCATAAGCATCCGGATAAACTCCTTCTGGGAAGATTTTGGAAGCAACGGCGTTTCTTCAAGCTCGTCAATAAGCCGCTCTTCAATCTCCTGGGCTGATCCCGGAGCTACCTTGACCTCCTCAAAATCCTTTGTTGCCAGCATAGTTGTTGATTTCATAACATAATAGGCTGACTTCTGGTAGCAGAACTGGAAGATTTCCCTGAAATTGATCTCACTGATTTTTCCAGACTCCAAAGTTCCCTTAAGCCTGATCGTGATGATGGTATCATTGAATTCCTTGTTTTTCAGCCCTGCATACACCTCTTCCTCTGCCTGCTTCGCAGTTTTATTGTCGCAGTTGATTGTCAGGGAAAAAGTGTTATAGACGGGGAGCGGCTGCCATGTCGCCTGCACATTCTCCTTGGCTTCCACAAGATAGAAGCCTCCGTGCTTAAGCTTTTCCAGCTCTGCAAAGCTGTTGGGAAACAAAGGCCCGGGATAGCATATCTTCCCATAATCCGGAAGGTCTCTTTCAATGACCTCATGCACATGGCCTGCTGCATAGTAGTTGAAGTTTTTCGGCAGCAGCGAAAGCGGAGCAGACTCGACCTTTTCCATGCTTTTCGGTTTCAATTCATCGATTGCGCTGTGGAGCATGAAAATCTTGAACCCAGGCTCTCTCTCAAGCGAATCAGTTTCCAGGGCTTCGTAATAGGATTTCTCCAAAGCGCCCCTTTTTCCCAAAAGCCCGGTTATCTTTGTACCTGTTTTGCGGTCTAGGGTAAACGAAAGCAAGAGCTTGTTGCCCTCCACTCTCCCCTTCACAACATTGATCAGCAGGCCTGCTTTCTCCAGGACATCAAGGATGGTCTTTCCTGAAGGAGAGTAGTCATGGGATCCAGGGATGATATAGACGGGAATAGCGTGATCTTTGAGGCACTTGAGCGTTGCTGTCGCGTCCTTCAGGGTGTCAAGGCTGGGAAAAGAGGTGTTAAAAAAATCCCCTGAGATCAGGATGAAATCAACATTCTTTTCCATGCAGATACTTGCTGCATTTTCGAACGCCTGAGTCGGGATGAGCTTCAGCTTAGGATCCCTCCAGGAGCCGATGTGGCAGTCTGACATGTGGGCGAAGAGCATGGGGGCGGAGAAGTAATGAGGTTATTTAATTCTTTATGTTACCCTACCATCCTCATCGAAAGATTGAGTGCCTTCACCGAATGCGTCAGAAAGCCAAGGGAAACTGCATCAACTCCCGTCTCTGCGTATTCTTTTATATTTGCCTCAGTGATGTTTCCTGACGCTTCCAAGAGGATGTTTTTGTATTTGGAATTGATTTTCGCAATGATCTCCTTGATGATGCCTGGGTTTAGGTTATCCAGTAACAATGCAAAATTCCTGTTTAATTTTGAGATTGTTTCAGCTGCGTCTAATGCGTGCTCTTTTGTCCGGACTTCAATCTCTATGAAATCTGCGTTTTTGGAGATTGCTTCAAGTGTTTTTTTGATGTCTTTTTCCAGGTAGTTTTCTTTGATCAGTATTCCATCATCCAGCGCGAGGCGGTGGGTTAAGGCCCCTCCGATGTGCATCGCTTTCTTGTCCATGGTCCCCCAAAGCGTCTTTCGTGTTCCGAGGACATGGCATGCTTTGCTTATTCTGTTTCTGAGGTTTTGTGTTGCAGTTGCTATTCCTGACATCCTTTTCAGGCAATTGACCATTGTCCTTTCATAGCTGAGGAGTGTTCTTAGATTTCCTTTGAGAGTAAGTATTGATTCTCCTTTTTTTATTGGATCTCCGTCTTTTTTATTGAAGAGCATCTGTATTCCCGGCAATAATGAGATCTCTTCCAACCCCGCGACGATTCCCTCTTCTTTCGCGATGATTTCTGCTGTTGCATGCTTTTCAGAGGTGTTGAGCGCGTCAGCTGTGAGGTCTTTTTTCCCAACATCCTCTCTTATCTTCTGGAGCAGGAAGTTTCTTGCATATTCTTTATACTCCTCTGTGCTGAAATAGCCGCTCCTGTCCCAGAATTTCAAGGCAAGGTCTTTTCTGTCCATACGAAGACGGGCTTTAGAGGGATTTATTAATATTCCTGAACATAAAGATTCAAGGCATTTCCGAGTGAGGTTCCTATGAAAGTTGTTAAAATCTGTGAATTGAGAAAAGGGGCAGATGTCAATGTTTATCCCGAATCCAAGAAACGGCTGATCGTGGATATTACATAGAAAATCTGTGCTATCCTGAAAGTATTTCCCTTCGATAGCTTAATTCGTTTCATGTTTATTAAGCCTCCTTTTTCATCTTCCTGACAAATGCCTGCTCTGGAGTTTCCAGAATCTCGAAGCGTAAGCTTCGATGCGGTCTTACCTCG
>DATDTY010000037.1 GCA_035290625.1 Candidatus Nanoarchaeia archaeon | reverse complement strand
AAATAATATCGCGCTCATATCCTCCATGCAGCATCCGATCAAGAATCTTGGATCCTGTAGGAATCCTCTCCATATCCTGGCGATCAGAAGATTCTATAAATGCCTTACTAAAGGCTTATAAATCTTTACGGGATACAAACCTCAATGAAAAAAAGGTATGCTTTCGCGCTCCTTGCCATCTTCATAGCTGCGTTCTCACTGAGAATCTTCATCAGCCTCCAAAGCCAGACATTTGAGCCTGAGGCATATTTCTCGATCCAGCGGATGAAAGAGCTTCTGGAGTCAAAAATCCCCGCCCATACCGATACTCTTAGTTATGGGGGCAGGCCATTAATCTACCCTCCGCTGTTCTATTATACGCTTGCGGCATCATCATTGCTTGTGCCTATAGATATTGCCGGAAAGATTGTTCCAAACCTCTTCATCGCATCCCTCGCCATTATTATCTACTTTCTGGCATATGATATGACCAAAGATCCAAATGCCAGCCTCGTATCAGCCTTGCTTGCAGGATTTGCCCCTTTCCTGTTCTCAACAATAAATTTGATATCCCCCTATTCTCTGGCAATCCCCTTGCTGTACATTCTGATCTTCTTGTTCTTCAGGATTCATAAGCCCTATTATGCCCTCGCTTTCATCATTGTCCTTGGCCTTATGCGGTATACCCATCCAAGCGTCATATTAATTATTGTGGCGTTGCTCTGCTATCTTCTGTTCCAGAAGCTGGATCGCCTGAAAACACTCCCTGCTGAAACAGAGCTGATACTCTTTTCAAGTTTTCTGGTTCTATGGTCCCTTTTCATAACCTACAAACAGCCTCTCCTCTCCCATGGGCTGTCTATCATCTACCAAAATATCCCGCCAAGCCTACTTCAGAATTACTTTTCTGAAGTGAACATCGCCCAGGCTATTACAGGGATAGGGATTATTCCCCTTTTAGGCGCACTCTACACAATCTATACCCATCTCTTTGACAGGAAAAACCGAATTACCCATTTTATGATTATCTTCACACTCCTGATAAGCCTCCTGCTTGGCCTGAAGCTTGTAAATCTGGATCTTGGCCTTTCGCTTCTGGCAGTAAACTTTGCCATCCTGTTTTCTGTATTCTACAAAAGTCTCTTTGGCTTCCTCGCTAAAACCTATGTTGATCAGCTGAGGGGTTTCTTTAAGCTGGCAATCCTTGTCCTAATCCTGGCAACATCCATCATCCCTTCATTTGCTTTTGGGATTTCTGGCAACACCCTTGCTCAGGCAGATAAAGATGCTCTTGACTGGGTTCAAGCCAACACCCCGGATTCCACGCTCTTTGGCGCGCTTCAGGACGGCTATGCCATAACCGCAATCGCCAGGAGAAAAAACATAGCAGATGAGAATTTTCTCTTGATCCCAAATCCTGAGGAACAGGTTCAGGATATCAGCCAACTCTACTATGCCATTTTCCAGACAGAGGCGCTCCGCGTACTCGAAAAATACAACAGCACGTACATCTTCCTGTCAACCACAGCGCAGGAGACGTATGGGATCTCTGCTCTTGAATTTGCAGAGCCCCCATGCTTCGAGCTTGTGTACAGCCATTCCGCAAAGGTCTATAAAGTGAACTGTCGGCTTTATGGAGAACGCAGCTAAAAACCAGGCCAGAATCATACTCCTTATAGCGCTTGTACTTATCAGTATCATCCCGATAGCACGAAGCATCATAAACCCAACGATGCCCGGGGAAGCCTCCTATTACCATCAGGCCATTGCCTCAGCCATATTCGGCCATTCAGACATCACCAAGCCAGCAGCCATTACTCCTTATCATTTGCTGCTTGCAGTCCTCAGCCTTGCAATGCCAAAAGCATGGCTTTTCCTTCCTATTGCCCTGAGCTTGCTCTCAGTGTTCCTTCTTGTAAGGCTGCTTCAGCAGACCGGCATCTCAGCTTTCACACTCTATACAATTGCAGCGCTGTATATCTCCTCTCCCCTCTTCCTCTGGCATAGCGCTTTTTCAAGCCCATACACCCTCTACCTCGTCCTCGTGATTTCCGGAATGCTTCTGCTTGCAAAGCCTGCTGCAGCCGCAAGCCTTTTCATCATAGCCCTGTTCTTCGGTATAAGGGAATCAATTGTTCTCCTTCTGGTTCTCCTGTCTGTATCCTTTATTGTCAGAAGAGACTCTTTAAAGTACCTAATCATGGCCCTGGCTGCTCTCACAATAGCGCTTGCGTTCCTCTTGCCAGTCTCTCCTCCTGTCTACGATGGAGCTGCAGCCAACTTTCTCCAGGCAGTGATCTCTGATCTCGGCAGCACGTCAGGATTCTCTGTTTTTGCCCTGGTCCTTGCTATCCTCGGCATGGTCTTCCTTTGGAAGGATAAGAAGAAGCTGGCCCCAGTCATCCTGCTAACCGTAGTCTTGGCTTCCTTCACCACGCTCATGCCATTTACCCAGATACTTCTCAACATCCTTGTTGCATGGTTTGCAGGCAAGGCAATCACCCATCTCTACTCCAGGAAGTGGACACTCCCATTGATAAAGGATCTTACACTCTTTGTCATACTTCTTGGGATACTCTTCAGTGCCGTATCATTCCTTGTGCGGGCAAGCTCAGCAGACCCATCTCCTGCCATGATCGAAAGCCTTGATTGGCTGCGGTTGCACTCAAATAAGGGAGATGTTGTGCTTTCGCATCCGAAAAACGGGTTCTGGATACAATCAGTTGCGCAGCTGCAAGCCCTCCAAAACAATATCCCGGGCCAAAACCGGCACGTCCAGGAAGATATGCAGCAGATATTTTCCGGCCGGGACATCCTCAAGACCCGCAAACTCCTCGCAAAGTATACAATCCGCTACCTCTGGATTGACAAAAGTATGAAAGGCATGATATGGAAGACTGAAAACCAAGGCTTGCTTTCGATACTCAAGGAGAATGAGATTTTCACCAAAGCCTATGAAAATCCAGACGTTCAGATCTGGATGGTGCGGCCTCAGCCATGATGCAAACCATAATCTTTGTCCTCTCTTTTGTCTCTCTCTATATTGCTGTTCTCACACTAAGCTTCCTGTACCTCTCGGAAAGCCCAAAAGCAGAGAGAAAGGAGAGCGGCTCAGTAACGATTGCAGTGCCATGCCATAATGAAGAAAAGCGCATCGAATCCTGCCTTTTCTCGCTGCTGGCCCTTGAGTATCCTGAAGAAAAGATTATCATCCTCGTGGTTGATGATGGAAGCACAGACAAAACAGCAGCTATTGCCAGCTCATTCATAAAAAAGCATCCTCGCTCAGATATTCGGCTGATCCGGCAGAGCCAGATGGGAAAAGCCAGCGCCCTCAATACAGCATTGGCATCCACGAAAACAGAATTCTTTGGAGTCCTTGATGCAGATTCCCTGGTTGATAAGGCTGCATTAAAAGAGCTTCTTCCGCATTTTTCAGATACGACTGCGGCAGTCATTACCGCTTTGAAGGTCCACAAGCCAAGGAACATCTATGAAAAGGTCCAGCATATTGAATATATCCTTGCAATCCTCATCCGCAGGATCATGTCAGCTTTGAACACGCTCCATATCACTCCCGGTGTCCTGAGCGTCTACCGCACCCATATCCTCAAAGACCTTGGCGGATTTGATGCATCAAACATAACTGAAGATTTCGAGATAGCCCTGAGGATAAAGTACAACGGCTATGATATCAAGCTTGCCCCGGAAAGCATAACCTATACTGCAGTTCCCAGAACCTTTAAATCTCTCTGGAGGCAGCGCATCCGCTGGTTTCGGGGCTTTATCACGAATTACCTCTCCTACAAAGACATGTTCTTCAACAGGAAGTATGGACTGACAGGCTACTACCAGCTGCCGGTTGGCGTAATCTCAATCCCTCTCTTCCTCTTCATGCTGTCTCTTGGTGTTGTAACCCTTGCAAGCGATATTTTTGAGGATACCCTCCGCACCTTAACGATACAAGGGTATTTTTTTGAGAAATTCCTCGAAATCCCGACACTCGATAGCCTGCTCTATGGCCAGAACTTTAAGATTCTGATTCCGGTCTTTATCATCTCCTCGATAGGCGTCCTCTTTTTTATTGTCGCTCACCGCCAGATAAAGGAAAAGATTATCAACCCATTCGCCATACTCATGTATTTTTCAGTCTATCCCTTCCTTACGGGGATCCACTGGATCATGGCAATATCGCACGAGCTTGTGCGGTCAAAAAGGAAATGGTAACACAGCACAGTATCGTCATCGCAAGGAGAAGAAGACGCTATCTGTACTCTATTGTGCTTGCAGCCATTGCCGCAGCCTTTATAGCCGGGATACTTTTTGGGGTCTCTGTTGCAACACAGCCATTGGATGCTGTCGCGCAATTTGTCAAGCAGAGCGAGCTTGACTCAGAATCCTTCCTCATCGAGCAGGATCTCCTGAAAAATCTTGGAGGCGAGGAATGCCGCCTTGCAGAAACGCGGCTTGACTACCTTTCCAAGGAACTCGCAGGAATTGGAAGGCAGCTTTCTGATCCCGAAGCAGAGCAGCAGCTCGGTGCTGGAAATTATGCCTACCTCAAGACAAAATACCACCTCCTCCAGGTTCGCACCTACCTCTTCTTCAAAAAGGTGAAAGAATCCTGCGCTACACCCATCGATGTCATCCTCTTTTACTATTCCAATACTACAGACTCTGTTGAGCAGGGCTATACCCTCGATCAGCTCGTTGCCGCAAATCCAGGACTTCACGTCTTCGCTGTTCAGAGCAGCTATGCCAAGCAGATACAATTCCTTGAGGCCTTCTATAATATTACAATAACTCCAAGCCTGGTAATCAATTACAAGTATAAGGTTACAGGCAAGGCTGAACCAAACAGGATAGGTCCTCTTTTGCAGAATGGATAATCCAAAGACAATTTTTGTGGCAAGCCTGGTCATCACCGTAAGCATTTTTGCGTCTGCCATTATGATCAGCTATGCGCTGGATTTTGTGCGTGAGCAGAAGCTTCAGGCAGTCCTCATTGCAAACGAGCTGTCTGCAGAATCATTCCTCCTGGAGAAGTCTTTTCTTGAGGAGAACTCAAACACGAGCTGCCAGACTCTCCATGCAAGCATCCAGGATATCCTAAACAAGCTTCAGGGCATCAGGGAAGATCTTAACACCTATCGTGGAAGAAGTTCCATGAAGGAGAAGGATTTTGATTACCTGAAGCGGAAATATTTCCTCCTTGAGCTCAGCACCTACCTCCTTGTCCAGGACTGGGCAGATAGCTGCGGCCCTGAATATACACCAATCCTCTTCTTTTATACCATCGACGACCGGCAAAGCGAACGCCAAGGCTATATCCTTGATGACCTCTCCAAGCAGGACGGCTCAGCAGTCATATTCTCCTTCGACCTCGCTTACCCTGACGAGCCTTCTATGAACCTGCTTAAGACAAGGTTCAACGTAACAAACGCCCCAACCATCATCATCAATTCCAAGAAGAAAGAGGGGATTGTATACGGCGCTGAACTCCAGGAGCTCATGCAATCATCTCGGCTCCGGTGAAAATGGCGTTGCCGTCAACCGTGAGGCTCTTAAACGTAAAGACGTGGCACTGACAAGGGAGTTGCCCCATTCGGGGAATGTCAGTCACTCCAGTCATATGCGCAGCCGAGCCGACGGCAACCTTGAAAATATTTTCACCGGAGCCAATCATCTCCTGACCTTGATAAAGTCGCCTAGCGTAAAGGTGTCGCTCCTTCTGTCTGCCTTTTCAGGCTGCCCTTCGTCTTTCTCAACCGTCACAAGCCTGATGCCAAGTGCCAGCTCAATCTTTCTTCCGAGCTGCACAGGAGGAATAAATCTTCCAGTCTCGATGTGGTGCAGCACAGACTCTTTTTCATTGATCTTTCTGCTGAACTCCTTCTGGCTCATCCCTTTTTTTTCCCTTGCCATCCGCACAAGTTCTCCGCAGTTCTGGACAACAGACTCAACAGGCTCAGGCTTCTTCGGCCGCGTAACTGCTTTCAGCGGCTTTGACGGTTGGCTCATCACTTTTCCGTAGGACGAACAGGCCTTGCATACAGAAAGCAGCGTCTCCTCAACCCTCGCCCGATACAGCTCAGACTCCCTCCCGCACAGGTCGCAGGTTCCCATATGCTCTGGGGCAGATGATGCACTATTTAAAATTTGTGTGGCTATTTCGGCTCAGGTGAAAGTCCGGCATCATTTCTGCGAGGCTCTATAAAGTTAAGAAGCGCAGCGGAGGGGGTTGTCCCTTACGGGCGAGGTGCCGCTCTTTGCTGAAAACAGCAAGAGCCATTGAGGCAGGAAGGAAATAAGTAATTCTATCTTCTCTTTTTTCTTAACCAGTCTGGGTTTTAAGTAACTAGTTACTGCTCCTGGGTTTCAATAAACGTTTAAATAAAGGAATGCTTTGAGAGTACTCTAGAAAGCATTTTTAATCAAGTTGGGAGAATACGATTAAAAAGGCGAGTGTGTTAAAAATAAGTGGACTTAGTTTAGTTCTTATAGCAGGGATAATATTCATCCTAGGATCAGGCAGTGTCCTCAGCAACAGCCCCCCTATTTTCGGAGTCCGTACAGATGAAGGGTTTGTTCCTCTGAAGGTTGGAGAGCTGAATCTTTCCATCCAGGAGAACAGAGGGCTGGCAATTCTTCCAGAGCAGAGTTCAATTGCATTTGACCAGGTCTATGCTGCTGAATATCTCGATGTCTATGGTAATTTTTCTGATATAAACTACAAAAAAGTTGTTGATACCACGTCAGAGCGTATGCTTGCCGGCGCAAAGGAAGACAATATCAAAGGGTTTGAGATTAATGGTGAGAGATTTGCAGTACACCTTCTGTATTGTGATAGTTATAATGAGAATTGTGTTTTCAGGGTGAATGGCGTTCCAACTGGGAAGATATCTGTTAAAGGCACTCCTGGCAGGAAGGATTCCTTTGCTTTGGCTCCCGAATATGATTTGAAGATTGGCTCTGCGCAGTTTAATTTTTGCGATAACAGGAGATTCTGCAATGTTGCTTATGAAGCATATGACAGGGTGGATGTAGTGGTGGATAGGAGGTAAGGAATGGGGTTTAGGGATTGGTGGAGGAAACATAGTATATTTGGAGCTTTTATTATTGGAGCAAGTATTGGATTAGTTTTTTATTTTGCCAGCTTCTTTTTTGAAGATTCTAATCTTAGTGTTTTTTTTAACTTTTTTGTTTTTATTCCTTTCTGTAAATTAACACAAAGTGAAGGAGAAGGTTGTGCAATAGCCTATTTATTTGTTGGGTGGGTATTCATAATATTATTATATGGGGGTTTAACAGCAATATGTTGGAAAATATTTCAAAAACTCAAAAGAATATAAAGCTTTTATTTAACAAGATTACCTTATTAGTAATCTTATTAGTATTAGTTACTACAGTTAGCGCATATGATATTAATCCCCCTAGTCGAACAGTTCACCAATACTTAACAAATGAATCACAAGTAGTGTGGAAACTTATTCCTTACGAAATAAAGAAGCAATTTAATGTAAATAGCATAGAAGCAGATAATAAAAATAGCAAGTACAATACTGGAGATAAAATAATTAATGGTAGTTCAGAAGAAGATTTTTGAATTTTACCTACGAGACATTTCTGGGATCCAGACAATCCAACACAAAATATTGGTTATGCGGATTATGATGATGGGTTAGGTAGTAGATCCAGTTCCTATAGAATAGCTATCGAGTTATGGACCGATAAAGTTGTTCCACTTTACTTAAAAGGTGATATAAATCAGTCATATTATTGGTTAGGGAGAGTGGCTCATCTGCTAGAAGATGCTTCTCAACCATCCCATATACATCTAGACCCACATTTGGGACATAGTCTCTTTGGAATCGCATGTTTAATTGAAGGAGAAGACTGCGATGACTCAGTCCTTGAAGAATATACTGGTGATAATTTCAACACGTTAAGAACTACTGAAAATTGGACAGGCAGTAATTTTGCTGGTCAGCAGTATAATTATGAAAATTTACCAAATTTATCCAGTTTTAATTGGAAAGAAGTAGAGCCTAATGTTCCTCTTGATAAGAAGAACATAGAACTATTCAGATTATTCTGGTACACAGCCCAAAAAACCCAATACTTTGCGTCTGATGACAGAGACGGCAATGCAGTCTATGTTAATATCTCTGGAGCAACAAAGAACTTCCCAGTCTCATTATGGGCTAATGAAAATCTAAGAATCATCAACGAATCTGAACATTTAGCGCAAGATGACGTAACCAATTCAGGTCCAAATGTCTCAGCAGAAGCAGACGCCATGCTCCCCCACTCCATGAAAGCAGTCGCTGGATTGTACAGGTTATTCGATGATGCAGTAAAGATTGACTGGCCAACAGACCACCACGATTATAGACGTACAGGCTTCACCTTGCTGAAAGGCGATATGAACAGGAAAGAAGACGTTGACAAGATTGATGTTGCCTTGAGAGGCAACCTTACCCAGGACATTGTCATGAGGCCTTCTATAACTGACCTGGACAACAACGGCTATCAGGACGTTGTTACTGCCATTCATGACCTGTCTGACGTAAAGTCAACAGAATTCATAGCTGTAGAGAAAAACAAGAAATATGGCTTCATACCGCAGAATGAGCAGAAGTGGAGAGCCAATCTTTCTGGAGGCTCTACACTCCTTCCTGTTACCTTAGGCAATATTGACTCTGACTCAAGGAAAGAAGTTATTATTGCATTAAGAAATGGAACCATCAGAGTATTAGACATTAGTGCTGATGGGAAAGCTGCAACAGAAAAATGGGCGTATTCTCTGCCTGAGAAAAACTCCACCTTCGCAGGCTCTGCATCTGTTGAACTGGGAGGCGGCTCTGCTGTTGCTGATATTGATCTGGATGGAGTTAATGAGATCATTCTTACTGACAAAGCTATCTCAATAGGAGCTTATGATTGGCCTGGTGAGGTGTATGTGATTGACGGGTCTGGAGGAAGCTACAAAAAGAAATTCAACTATACCTTTGGAAACGGAGGAGCGTTTGCCTCTGTTTCTGTGGCTAATATTGATGATGACGATAATCCTGAAATCATTGTTCCTGGTTATTATGGGATTAATGTGTTTGACTATAATTCTTCTGCTCCTAATAACCTTACTCTAAAATGGAGCAATAATGACGGGTTTATCAAAGGCTCTGCTGTGATTTATGATGTTGACAGGGACAATGAATATGAACTTATTTATGTCACCACAAATGCTACGTGTTCCTCATTTAAGAAGTGCACCAACAAGCTTTTCATTAGAGATGCGAAAACAGGCAATAATGAGTCAAACAGCCCAATAAATCTTGATCCGTATCGTGCAGAAGTTACTCCAGCAGTAGCTAACTTAGACTCAGATTCTCAGGCTGAGATTGTAATAAGCGTCAGGAATACAAAAACCTCAGAACTCGGCAAGATAATTGCATACGATTCTTCAACCCTGCAGCAGAGCTGGTCTTATGATGACAATGGCAATCTCAAAACCTCTTTTGTTGCTCCGGACATAGCAGATATGGACAATGATGGCAAGTATAATATCCTCTTTGCAGAGAACAACGGAACAGATGTTTATATCTTAAATGAAGACGGAACAGAATTATTCAGATACAATTTCACAGCATTTGTTGACTCTGCCTTGGCTATAGCAGATACAGACTATGATGGTGTTGCAGAGATAGCATTAAAGAGATCAGGCTCTCCAATTGGCTTATTATCAGTAGCAACATCATTCAACCAGCAGCCAACAATCAATGCTATAAGCAACATCACAGGGATTGCAGGAAATCTGCTCCAAATCAATGCTACTGGGGAAATTTCAGGAACCGACCCAAACCAAAACGACACCTTAACCTTCTTCTACTCCTCTCCGTTCAATGAATCAGGTCAATGGCAGACAACAGTAAACGACACAGGCAATTACTCTATATTGGTGGAAGTGAGCGATGGAAATCTTAGCGCATCAACTTTTGTTGATGTGATTTTATTCAATGAAACTACGGTGTTACAGAATAATTTCACGGATAATAGTAACCAAAAAATCCTGAACTTCAGCTCAGCAGGAAACATAACCATCCAGATAAGGATTCCAAAAGAGGCAGCAATCTTGTATTCAAAGATTAAAATGAAAGGAGAGGCGCCATGATAGGAAGACGTAGAGCTATGATGAGAAAGATTATGAAACTGGCACAACTCATCATGTACACAATCCTATTTTCACTGCTCATAGCTCTCATGGTTGCCGCAGTAAATCAAGCTCCAAGCGCTGCTGGAGTTAAGGTATTGCCTGAAAATGCAACCGCAGGACAAGATTTGCTATGCAACTACACTTATTCAGACCCCGAAGGGTTTGAAGAGCAGGAATCAACAATTGAATGGTGGAAGAACAGCGTTAACCAAAATATAAATGCTCAACTCTTAGGAAAGCTTAACCTGACCCCCAATGACCCGTGGTATTGCAAAGTTACACCAAGCGATGGGCTGTTAAACGGAACCCAAATTCAGAGCAGCAATACAGTAAAAATAAGGAGCACCATCCAAAACCCGATCCTCTACGTTAATGGAGCGCAGGCTTGGAACTCTCCGGGATATTTCGCGGAACAGCAAACTGCCGGATTTGAGCAGGGATTAAGAGATGCTTTAAATTCCTGTACTCCTGATGTTGAGGGATTCTGTGATATTAACCTCACTTTTGGCTCAGATGCTGCTGGACTGCTGAATATTACAGAGATGGAAGTCTTCTATGAAGTTCCTCCTGTGTATAATATCACCTTCGATAATCTTTCACTTCTCTACACCGAAGGAACGATAGGGCTTTATGATATCCGTCTGCTCAATAATGGAGATTCTGAATTATTAAATCTCAACTGGAGCATTGATTTCGGTGACGGAAACATAACCCAAAGCAATTATAACTTCGATCTTTCCGCAAACGAAGACATCTTCCTCTTCGCAGAGCACAACTACAGCTCACCAGGAATCTATACGGTTACGGTTAACGCCTCTGCTGGCTCTGTTTCAGACTCGATTTCAGACGTTTTCAACATTGGCAATGTGACTGATGTAAACAAATTCACAATCAAGAATACTTCAGGCAGCAGCATCGCCTGGTTTGGCGATTCAGGAAACGCTGTGATTAAGGGAGCCTTAGAGCAGAACTCCGCTCATGCAAGAAGCACTGACTTCGCATTTGTAATAAGAAACAACGGAGAGGATGTTTTGATCATAGAGAATGACGGCAATATGTACATTGATGGAACTTTGTTCCAGAATCAGTCAACCATATCATCCTCTTTGGATGATACTGATTTCAGAATAAGAAAGGATGGAGAATGGCAGATTGTTGTGAATGAATCAGGCCATGTATTCCTAAAAGGAATGTTAACGCAGAATGGAAATCCATGAGGTGAAAGCATATGAAAAGCAGGGAGA
>DATDTY010000036.1 GCA_035290625.1 Candidatus Nanoarchaeia archaeon | reverse complement strand
CCCCCCACGCAGAGCTCCTGAGGATAACCCACTGTGCGGTTATGCTAAGGTCTTCACACAATTGCCAGGGGCATCAATCTATCCCCCCTCAACAGGCTTTGTAATCCTTATATTCTTCACAAGAATCGGAGGGGTAATTACCGGAGTCTCAACTTCCCATCCTCTCACCTGCTCAGGCACCTTGCCAACAGCTTCGATATTCCCCATTATTCTCATAATATTCTCTGAAATGCGCATATTCCTGACAGGATAGCTGATACGCCCATTCCTGATGAAGAATATACCGTCCCTGGGGATCGTGGAAAAATCCCCCGTCTTGTAGTTCTGGAAGCGGGTGTACCAGAGGTTGGTGATATACAGGCCATGCTTTATCCTCTCAATCATCTCTTCTTTCCTGTATTTGCCCGGTTCCACGATCAAGTTGGTCGGCTCAGGAGCGATAAGGCCTGCGTTTGCCGTCGTCTTCGTATTATGCCGTTTAGCTGTTGAGGTGTTGTGGAGGAATGTCTTTATCGTTCCGTTTTCCACAAGGACGTTTTTCCTTGTTGGGACTCCCTCGGCATCGAACTTGGATGAAGACATCCCATTCGGATAGGTTCCATCATCATAGAACGTCATCTCTGGAGACCCCGCCCTTTTTCCCAGCTTTCCATCCAGGCAGGACAAGCCAGACTCAATATTCATGATGCAGAAATTGTTTCCGAAATTCTCAAGAAGGTTTGCGGCGGGTAAAGGATCAAAGAGCACATCGTACACACCAGGTTTTCCCGGCCTTGGGTCCTTGGCATCTACGGCGATCTGGCCAGCAGCCTTTGCAGCCTCCTCAATATCCATCTTGCTTATCATCCTTGAGACTGCCACTTTATGGCCAGATGCGTCTTTCTCAGCTAGCGCGCGCAGGGAGAAATATGCGCTTGTGCCTCTTTCTCCTCCTTCACACCCATTTGAGGTGAGTAAAGCGATCTCTCCTGACCGAATTTCAAATGTTCCTGCTGTGCGCTGCGCGCCTTCATTAAGCGCTGCTTGGATTGCTCCTTCTACAAGATCAATAGACTTATCTTTCATCTCCTTAATTCTCGGATCAAAGGTTTCCTGGATTGGCCTGTATTTGAACGGGCCTGCGGCAATCCCGGCGTATTCCTGATTCGGAACCAGGTTTTTTGCAAAAGCCACGATACCCTTAACAGAATTCTCGATCGCCTGTTCTGAGAAATCTCTCATGCTCGTGAGGATATTCCTCTTCTGGATTGATGCAAAAACAAGCGCCTCCTGGCTTTGCCAAGATTTGGTGATCGAGATACGGTTATTGGAAAATTTCACAAGATCGTGGTCATCAGTCTCCATGATCACCACCGCATCAGAGGCATACTCCTGCAAACTCTTCATGATCATTTCTTGCGGATCCATATTCATCTCATATCCACTCTTCTTAGCCTGGCAGAGGGGCCCCCGAACCAGACAGGAATGGGCTGCATGGGCTCGCCTTTTCCGCAGCTTCCTGCTGCGTACTCTGGTTTTTTTCCAACAGCATCAAAACACTGCCAAAGCTTTGTTGTGTTTATCTCCAAGACAGGATTCCTGACAGGCTCGGCAAGCTTTCCATTCCTAATCAAAAAAGCTTCTGCTCCGACATACTTTTGATTCATGCGCTGGTCATCGATATTCCATTCCATAAAGTTCTTCATAAACACGCCTTTTCTTACTCCCTCGATCAGCTCATCTTCGGAATACTCTCCAGGAAGCATGAAGGTATTGGACATTCGAACAATAGGCTCTTTATCATAGTCAACTGCGCGCGAGCTTCCGTTACTCTTCGTTTCCATGCTCGCTGCTGTCTGCCGGTTGTGGAGAAATTCATTAATCATCCCTCCCTTAATGAGGTATTTCCTTCTTGCCTTAACCCCTTCATTGTCAAATAAATAATATCCGTATCCTTTTTCTTCTGTAGGATCGTCAACTACAGTCACAACATCGCTCCCTATCCTCGATCCGATCATCCCAGGCGTGATAAAGCTCTCTCCTGCCTGAGCAGCCTCCCTCCCTAATATCCTGTCAGCCTCGAAAGGATGGCCGACAGATTCATGGCACATAATCCCGACAACTTCTGGACCGACAACAACATCCATGCTCCCTTTCGGAGCCTTCACAGCATTGGAGAGGTTATGCAGCCCTGCTTTGACCTCTGCTCTCAGACGTTCTGCAAGATGCCAGCCAGAGACTGCCTCCCAACCCGCAGTTGCTCCGAATTGCCAACTCCTTTGATAACTCCTCCCTGCCTGTTTCATCGTAATAATATAATACCCGCCGACGCGCGGTATCGTGGCTTCAATCCGGGTCCCTTCTGATGTCAGCAAGGTCTCTTTTGATATGCTGGTGGAGAGCGAATACCATCTCCCAGGAACATTCGAATGGAGACTGGCAATTCCCTTATCTGCATCAAGCAGGAGCTGAACCTTCTCTTTCGGATCAATGTCCTGGAGAGGCTGCTTCTGTCTTACCTCATATACTTCTTTATGCGCGCTTTCACCCGCAAGACTTACCGCTTCCCTCAACCTTGTCTTGTGCAGAAGAAAGGACGCCCCCCTGTCAATGATCCTCTTGAGAGAATCCTTATCAAGCACATTCGTCGATACAAATCCCAGCCTGTTGTTAACCAGAAAACGAATTCCGATCCCGCTTTTGATGTCGATTCCTGAGGCCTCCACATTCTGCTTCTTCACGAGAAAGGAGTTTCCTTCAACCTGCTCGAGGCGGACCTCTGCATAGGCTGCACCCTTTTTTTGGGCATATGCCAGGGCAAAGTCTGCCAGCGCCGCAACACTCATCGTGATACGTCATCTTTGAATTCTTTTTAAATCTTGCGACAGCGGTGTGCCATTGAAAAGTTGCTCGCTTCGCTCGGCAGCGCCGAGTTCGCCTAGAAATGTGCCGGAGTAGAGCGACATTCCCCGAAGGGGGCAACTCCCTTGTCGCTCTGCTGTCCTATTTAAGATGGCTCACAAGAGGGCGCTGCATGGCTTTTCAATGGCACTGACGCCGACTCGGCAATCCTCGGCAGAACTTGGCTAGGCTGCATTCTCAGGAAACGCCTCTTGGATGAGATTATCTTTTCCCTTAAACTGTTTCCTGACTATCTTCATCCTTTCCTGTACCTGATCAGCAACCAAGCTTTTGAGATCAAGCGGGTGGACCTTCAGCTTTGTGAAGGATTCCTCCAGTTGAGCGTATGTCTCAAATGTGAGGGGCCCTCCAAACTTTGCCGGGCGCTCGACGGTTATTGGGCCTTCGCTGAGCGGGAAAATCACCTGCTTTGCAAATGCAAGCACGCCGTTGTTTTCAACCTTGCCTTCAGGGCAATAAAAACTTTTAACCTTATTCCTGATCGAATCTTCATCTTCCAGAATATCTATCTTTGTTGATTCCCGGGATGCGCTCATTTTCTCTCCGGTGAGGCCAGGAAGCATAGGAGTCATGATCTCGATTCTGGCTTTGTAGCCGATGCGGGGCAGGTTTTCCCTGCAGAACATCAATATCTTCCGCTGATCGAGGCCGCCCAGTTGGATATCTGCGGCTAAATACTGTTCATCCAGCGCCTGGAGAATCGGGTAGATGAATCCGGAAAGCTTTGGCTGGCTTCCAAAGCGCACAACTTCAGAAGCTGCCCGCCTTGTCCGTTCAAGGGTATTCCTTGCAGCCAGCCTGTACATATCTGTTGTGTACTCCTTTGAAAGCTGGAAGTCTGAGCCTTTGACGAATTGGATTCGCTGCACATCAGCCCCTATGGAAGTGAGGAGAGCTGCTATCGCCTGTTTATAGTACTTGACTCTTTTATCAAGAAGCTCAAAAGGGGTCTTTTGGTCATCGAGATGCGCATGGATGTCAGCAAGCAGGATCTTTACCTTCAGCCCAGCTCCGAGGAAGTCCCTGATCTTGACCAACGGAACAAAATACCCAATGTGGACCTTTCCAGTAACCGCAACGCCAAAATACGCTGTTGGGTGGGGATTGTCCTGGATAAGCTGAGCCAGCTCTTCTTCAGTCACGATCTCTGCAGTTCCCTGCTTTATAAGCCCGATCTTCTGCGCAGCGTCCATGCGCTTATAGGTAATTCTTGGCTATTTATATTTATTCTTTAACCTGGCTCTGTAGAAAATGCAGGCAGCATCATCCGTGAGCCATATTTACAGACGGCATCACAGCGACAAAGGGGTTGCTCCATACGGGAAATGTCGTTTTTCCTGTTTATGATAGGTACATGGCGAACCCGATGCTGCCCGAACGAAGTGAGATTTTCTACAGAGCCCTTTAAGCCTGTCTTGAAAATATCCTCAGCATAACCACAAAATTTAAATATAAGCCTGCCCTCTTTATCCTATCACGTTTGCTATTCGGGAGTAAAAAAGCGGAGGAAGGACATGGCTGAAGAAGAAAAGAAATTCGCAAGGGGCATTATCGGAAAAACCATTGTTTCAAAGACCGGGAAACGGTTTGGAGAGGTTGCGGATATTATCTTTGAGGCCAGATCAGGAGAGCTCATCCATATGATGCTGCGAAATCCAACCTCCTACACAGAAAAGCTTGAGCTTGAGAAGGACAAGGAAGGGAATATCCTCATCCCCTTTTCTGCAGTTATGGCAATAGGCGACTTTATGGTGATTGCTGAAGAGGACATTATCTGACTTATCATGAGGGATCCAGAAAAAAGAGGAGAACCTTTCCTTAAAAAACTTGATAGGCATCGTTACTGGGATCAATTCTGGCGTGGGTTGACTGGCATTGCAGTGGGAGCAACCCTCATCGTCTACCCTGTTTTTAGTGATTGGGCTTTTCAAACAAAAATAATAAGCGTTGTATCTGGAATTATTGTTCTCGTATTCTTCCTTTGGTGGACAAGAAGAAATTATGCCAGGATGTAACAATCGG
>DATDTY010000035.1 GCA_035290625.1 Candidatus Nanoarchaeia archaeon | reverse complement strand
CTCCTGCATTGCCTCAAGCATGGCTGACTGCGTCTTGGGGGTTGCCCGATTGATCTCGTCTGCGAGCACAATATTGGCAAAGATAGGGCCAGGCTGGAACTTGAACTGCCTTTTTCCCCGGTCTTCCTCGATAATATACGTCCCGGTGATATCTGAGGGCATCAGGTCAGGCGTGCTCTGGATCCTGCTGAACTTCAGATCCATGATGTCAGCCAAAGTCCGGACAAGCAGGGTCTTTGCAAGGCCAGGATAGCCCTCAAGCAGCGCATGGGAATCACAGAGCACGGCGATAAGGACCTGCTCAATCACCTTGTCCTGGCCAATGACTGCCTTATTAACCTCTTTCAAAACCTCTTCAAAGGTTTCCTTGTAGTTTTTCATTGTGCACCTCCATAAGAGCTTATTCTTTGTTTCTGGTGTTTCATTTTTTATTTGATTGGTTTTTGATGGGGATTCTTATTTTTGATGTGTATGATTAGGGTTCAATATTGGTTGATTGCAGTTTCAATCTTAAGGATTGTTGGTTTTTCATTTTTTCATTATTTGCATATTTACATATATTGGAGTTCATTATTGGATTTCATGTTAATTTATTATCTTTTGTTATCTCATTGAAGTAATTCTTCACGACCTCCTGCTGGTCTTTTGGGATGTTCTCCTCGAAGCTTTCTGCAGACTCTCCGAAAACCTCAGTAGGGAAGAGCGGCGTGAAATCCCTGGCCTGGGGAGGCTGGAGGTCATCAATCGTAAGCTCATAGCCTGAGACATGGATGGCCGCAGTAAGGCTGCTGCTGAGCTCTGCAACCTCCTCATCACCAAATATATTCTCTGCAAATCCCTGGCCGCCTGAACGGACATTGCCGGCAGGGCCGTCGCCAATGACGCTGCCCCCTTCCCTGTACACAAACTTGGGAATCTGGTCGCGGAGCCAGCTGAGATCAATGTGAAAGTCCATTGATGCAATGAAGACGATCAGAAATCCCAGCAGCAGGGCTGAGAAGATCTTAAGAGAGCTCTTTTTGATGTCGAGAAATTCTGAGGTATGCACGTCTCTGACCTTAGCAATAATCTCGTCCTCCAGCTCCTGGGCAACGGGGTTTTCAAGGAATTTGTTGTCATCAGCTGTGCGGAGACGCTCGTTGAGGGCAGGATACTTTGATTCAATCAAGAGCACATACCTTCGCCTAATCCAGGAGTAGGTTGAGAAGATGAAATAGAGGATGGCAAGCACAATCGAGAGCGAACTTGGGATCCTGAAGATGCTGAACAGCATGTACATGGCCAAAAAGAGCACGATGCTTGCAAGCAGATTCTGAAATACGATGAGATTGTTGAATACGAAATTTATTTCATTCAGCAGGATTATGTAGCGCTTCATCGTCGTATCTTCATGGCTCTCTTCATGGTCCAGCCTCGCATGTTGCCAGGTTTGCCTCAGCCTGGTCAGCCCTTGCCTTCCACCTGCGGACATCGCTATTGAGATCTGTGATTTCCTGGTTCAGGCCTGATATCTGAACATCCTTCGCTGCGACATCTGCCTGCGCCTGGGTAAGCTGATTTTTCGTATTGAGCAGTTCTCCTGTTAATCTGGATTTGTCCTCAACTAAGCCTTCCTTGATAGCATTCAGCTCTGTGTATTTCTCGCTCAGGGATTGCTCGCGTTCCTCCTTCAGCTTGAGCTGAAAGCTTGTCTGGTTGAGCCTCACCTTTTCAGACTGGAGAGTTGAGACAAGATTCCTTACTTCTCCAACGCGCGTGTTATAGTCCTGGCTGAGGCCTTCAAATGTCTTCTGGTAAAAGACAGTAAAGCCTGTAAAGCTGATCATGACTACTATAATCAGCAGCAGCAGCCCAAGATTCACGTTTTGTTTCATAAATGCCATGGGAATCACCTGTTTGCGTTTTCGTGGATCCTCCTCACCAGGATTTCAATGAGGAAAATGATAAGGCTAGCAACAATGAACGGCCAGCGGAAATAGGTAAAATCGGTCTTTCTCCGCTTGCTGGTCTCCTTGACAAAATCAATCAGCTGGCTCGAATTTGCGAGAGTAAATGTCTTGCCGCCGGTAATGCTGGCCAGGGTGGGAAGCTTGGGGTTCAGGCCAATGGCGTAGTACTCTTCAGGATAATTCACTGCTGCCTTGCCGCCAAAAAAATCCTGGAAGCCTGCAGTTTTTGGGACAAACCTGGCACGGTATGCCTTGCTTCCGACCTTGGCGAATGTCATGCCTTCCTTGCTTACTGGGTTTTCTGAAATGACTACAATATCGGTCCCTTTGTTTATATAGGTATCTGTTGTCTTGACGTCAAACTCCTTGACCCTGGAAGGATCGCCAATGGCCCAGTTGAGGCTTCGGGTGAGAAGCTCTGAGTTCTTCTTGCTCAGAAGGCTTCCTGCCCAGATATCCGGGCTTGTTGCAATGCTTACCACACGGCCAAGGCCGAACCTCCATGTTGTAACAACGGGGTAAATCCTGTTGGTGATCACCAAAGGCCTGCCGGTGGGCTTAGGAGCAACCTGGTTGAAACCGGAGATTGTTCCCTGAAGCTCAAGATTCTGGGTGATGAAATCATTGCTATTCAGGACAAGGAGCTCATTCCCTGCAAGTTCCTGCGAGCTGTCGTCTTTCTTGAACAGCAATGCAAGCTTTTGCGTTTCCTTGGGCTGGAAGAACACGCCTTTGCCATCATACGCCAGCCTTTTCATGAATTCGACATCAGTATCCTCTCCGATGCCGACAGGGTATATCCTGACTCCGCGGTTTGCAAGGCTGATCACCTTGGTGAGGGTGCTCTGGCTAACTCCCCGGGACACAATTCCGTCAGAGATCAGGATGATGTTCTTTGAGCCTTTTGCCTTTCTCAGCAGCAGGTCAGCCTTGTCAAGGCCCTCGTAGATGACAGTTCCTGCCTTCGGATCTGCTTTGATGTTCACAATGCTGTCATTAAGGCCTTGCTGCTCGAACTTGGGCAGCAGGCTTGTGGTGATGTAATACCCATTGGAATCAAAGGCAACTGCCCCAACTCTTACATCATCGCCAAGCTGGCCGAGGATATCCAGCGCCTGGGCTTTCTGGATGCTGATCTTGGATGAGCCTTTGTCTCCTGCAAAAGAGAATGTCGAGCTTCCTGAGATGTCGATCACAAGGACTACATTAATATCCTGCTCGCTCTCCTCCTTTCCTGCGACCCCGACAACCACTGGCAAGAGGGTTTCAAGAAGGGAGTCTTTATAGCCGCCCCGATCATAGGAGTTTGGGCCTCCTGAAACAAGAAGGCCGTTTCCGTCGCTGACATACGAGCTGAGCTTGTCAATATCGGGCGAGAGCAACGCACCAGGGATGTCGTCAAGGATAATGGCGCCAAACTGGGAAAGATCAGCAGGGATGCTTTTTCTGATAGCCAGTGTATAGATGTTCTGAAGCAACCTCTCGTATTTTGAATCCTCATTTAGGGTCACAAGGAGCACGTCTGGCTTTGGATATACCCTGACGACCTTGAAGAACTGGTTGTTCTCACGGAAGTAATCGTTTTGAATCACGAGACGGGCTTCGATCTGGTGGAACCCGTCAAGCAGAAGCTTTTGGGGTGTGTGCTCAAAGGAAGCTGGGCCTAAACCTGAGGTCTGGTAGATCAGCTCGCCATCGACATAGAGCTCAACAGTATACGGCCTTGGGCTTCCGACCTGCTGCACATCAATATAATAGGTGTAGTCTGTGCCAAAGAGGATTTCTGGCTCTCCTTCAAGCCTGAGCGAGGTGTCATCCTTAATCGGGCTCATCTCGAGCAGAGAGATGGTGGAGTTTAAGGATTTGGCCAGGAGAATGATGTCATCAAGGCTTTTCTCTCCGTTGGTGTTTCCATCGGTCACAAGGAAGATGTTATCGTCGCCCTGCATGTGATTCAGCAGGCCCTCAGCAATAGAGGAATCATTGCCATATGCGATCTGCTCGATTTTTGCCGGTATGCTGTTGATGACCCTGCCCCTTACCTGTTCAGCCAGGCCTTCTTCAAACAATTGCATTGAGGTTGATTCTTCGGAGAGTATCGTAAGCGAATAATCGCCTGTTATTGTGCGTTCTTTGGTGGAGAATGGCGAGCTGAGGGCAATGAGAAGCAGGATAATGAGGAGTGTCCTGCTCAGGATGAGAAACCTGCGGAGGCTCCTGCTCTGCTTCTCGAATTGAATCTCATCAAGCTTGCTCCGGAACTTTGCTGCCTTTCGTTTCAGCAGATAGATGGCAAGGATGATGAGTGGGATGGCTGCCAGCAGGTATTGAGGATGCTCGATCTTGAAGGGGAGGACGATTTCAAGCGCCAATTAGGCATCACCCCTCCATTTGATATAGATAATCTCAAGGAAGAGGAATGCCAGGGCTGCGAGAAGCAGCGGAACCGCAAGCTCATAGTTCTGGCGGCTGATGGTGGAGCGAACCTGGAAATCCTCATGGCGGGAGAAGATATCGGTCTCGCTGGTGATTGTAGACTCTTTCTCATTGAGAAGGTTTAGGGCTATCCGTTTTCCTCCTATGTCATAGATTCCCTGCTTCGGATATTCGAGGAAGCCTGCATCTCCTATCCTCCTGTTGAGGCCGGTGATGTCCTCTTTCTGCGTAAGGACGCTAATCAGGTTGTCCCAGAAGAGGGGGTAGTAATGCGTTTTTGGAAAGTCTGACTCGCTGTCAATGACTCCATAATAGAATATTGAGGCTGCTTTTCCCTGCTGCAAAGCGAGAATCGGGCTCTGGTCGTTTGCTGTTGCAAGGGTGATAGTTGAGTTCAACGCCTGGGCTGCAAGATGCTGCTTAACATCTCCAATCTCCACGTTTTTTGTAATCTCATTGACGACATCGATACTTACTGATGTGTGGCCAGAGCGCTCAAGGATGCGGACGGGAAGCAAGGAGTTCAGGTTCCTGTCATTCAGGTTTGGCTGGGCTGCGATAATAAGGCTTGTTCCGTTCTCCACTGCCTTTTGGATATCCAGGACATCAGGAGGGATGATGACTTCTTTGATATTGCTGATGATGATTATATCATGGTGCAAGTCGTAGGCTTTCGTGACCGGAGGATTTCTGATCTCTAAGTTAATCCGGTCAGATGCCGATAAGGCGTACTCAAGATAGGAGCCCCTCTCATTGGTTATCAGCAGCACACTCGTCTTGCTCTTCTCAGGTGTGACCAGGTATACAAGATTATCCAGGGGAAGGCTGTCTTTGGCGTCTATTTCGATCGTGGATTCGCCAGGAGGGGTGGCGAATGACACAAATTCAAGGGAATTTGGAAGGACCTCGACGTCTTTGGCCCCTATGACTGCTCCAGACTGCTTTGCAACCAGCTTGAGGGATGCTTTTTTTGTATCTGCATTCTTGAGTGTGATCATGGTTTCCTTTCTGCCAACATCCATATCAACAATGCCGAGGTTGGATGCTTTGTCTCCAATATTCACGAACTGCACAGAATTGCCCTTGGCTGCGAGAATGCGTTCTGCCTTGATCGGCTGGTCCCTCTCATCTGTTGTCACAAAATCGCTGATGACCACAATCTTGCCCTTTTCCTCTCCAAGAAGGGCATCTGCCTGGAACATAGCTGGCTCGATGCTGGTCGAGCTGTCTGCAGCACGAATGCTGGAGAGCACAGATCTTGCCTCCCGATTCGAGCCCTGATGCAGCATCACTTGCGGCACGTCTGTCGCAAGGATGATAGAGACCTTTCCGGACAGCTGGGCAACGGCAGCCTCCACAGCCTTCTGGAAGCGCGTCGATCCGCCTGACAATGCCTGCATGCTTGCAGATCCATCAATGATGATCACTGTATTGGTCGCTGCCTCGTCATGGGGGATTTTCAGATACGGCTCAGCAACTGCAAATGAGAGGAGCAGGAGGATTGCCAGCTGGAGGTAAAAAAGCAGGTTTTGGACAAGCCTCCGGAAAAAGGCATGGTGTTTTGCCTTTTTTTGCTCCTTCAGAAAGAACATCAAAGAAGGGATGATCTTTTCGATAGGCCGCGAGCGGATCAAGTACATGATGATGAAAGGGACAAGGCTGAGAAGAGCATACAGGCCGAGCAGGTTGCTGAATGGCATTACTTCTTCCCTCCTTTGATGGCTGACTCAAGATCCTTTTCATTCATAAGCTCCTTCGTCACAATCAGAAAACCATCTCCCCGATACCAGAAAACGTCTGACTCAGGCTGAATCTTGAGGTTCTGCCTTGACTCTGCAGGCAAGGTCACCTGGCCCTGCTTTGTGAGCCTTGCCTTGCCTGAAAACTTGACTGCCATGAAGCCTCTTTGGTGCTTGTTTTCGTGTTGATTTGGTTTGGGGGTGAGTTGGTGCTAAGGGGTATTGAGGTGAGTTGGTGCTAAGGGGTATTGAGGTGAGTTGGGTAGCTGGGGGCTTATTAGATTTAGTAAAAATATTAATAATACGTTTGATAATAGAGGTATTCATTGTAGTAAATTTAATAACTGGATATATAAAGGTTTCGATGGTTTAGTTAACGACATAAGTAACGCATGAAGTTCTGCATAAAAATATGTTTTTTCCAAAAGTTCTCAAGGGATTCTTGCAGATCATCAATGGTTGGAAAGTATTGTGATTTTGTGACGTTGTTTTTCGTGACTTTCCAACAGGT
>DATDTY010000034.1 GCA_035290625.1 Candidatus Nanoarchaeia archaeon | reverse complement strand
CAATGCAGGATTAATGACTACAAGACTTAAGAAAGAAGCAAAGATATTGTCATATTGTGCCATCATTATCTTAAGGCACAATATCCTTAATATAGCAAGAAATCTTGCTATATCATTTGAATTATTAACCACACTCGGGGCAACCCCCTTGTCGCTCTGCTGTCTTATTTTAAGGTGGCTCACGAGAGGGCGCTGCATGACTTTTCAATGCGACCGATTCGCAGGGCTGCAAGCCCTCCTTAAGGCGCGTGTTAACGGAGCGAGCCGTTACCCTCAAAACCTTCCCAGCACTTCCCTGACTCTCCCCCAAGAAATAGAAAGATATATAAACCAAAGTAAACATCGGTTAACTATGATAAATATATATAAACTAAGGTTAACCAATCTCCAGCAGGAGATTTTAAGGCTGCTTTTCATAAAGGCAGGAACTGCCTTAAACCAGAGGCAGATATCAAGAAATCTTCAGGTAACTGCTCCAGCAGTAATGAAGGCCCTCCCCCGGCTCCAGAAAGAAAACACAATCAAGATTCACCAGGATAAAGAATCAAAAAGGCTGTCTATTGAATTAAACAGGGATAACCGCAGAGTAATGCAGCTAAAAAGGGCAGACAACTTAAAACTGGTCTATGAATCAGAATTGTACGAGTTTCTGGAGAAAGAATTTGCCGGTGCAGCCATAATCCTGTTTGGAAGCTATTCCCGGGGAGAAGACATCATTAACTCAGACATTGATATTGCAGTGATCGGGAGAAAAGACAAAGAAGCTGATGTAGCTAAATTTGAGAAGCTTCTGGAAAGAAGGATAAGCATCAGTTTTTACGAGTCATTTGGAAAAATACATAAGCACTTAAAGGAAAATCTCTGCAATGGCATTTTACTTGCAGGAGGGGTTGAGTTATGAGTGCAGTAAAGGGATTTGATGAATTTATCAAAAACAGGATTGTCAAGCTGCAGACTCCGGACAAGTCAAGAGCAGAGTTTTTAATCAAGGAAGCTGAAAACTCTTACAAGCTGCTGTTGGAATTAATGAAGAAGATGCGATTAGATGATGATAAGGCGAACATGTTTGTCAAATCATGCTACGATATCCTCATGGAGCCGATAAGGGCAAAAATTGGGAGAGTAAGCGGGATAAAGGGGGAGGTGTACAAATGAGCATACAGACGAAACGGCTTCAGGGCAAGGTGGCAATAGTTACAGGATCGAAGAGGGGCATCGGGAAGGGAATCGCAGTTGCCTTTGCAAAGGAGGGGTGCGCTGTTGTTGTGAGCGACCATAAGAAAACTGATGATGTGAACCTAACTCTTCAGGAGATTGAACGCTGCGGAGCAGAGGCGCTCTTTGTTAAGGCTGATGTTTCGAAAGAGAGGGACATCAAGGCCCTTGTTGAAAAAACAGTGAAGAGGTTCGGCAAGCTCAACATCATGGTGAATAATGCAGGGATTGCACTCATGGGGAGCGTCGATGCAACTACAGAGAAAGACTGGGATAAGGTCATGGATGTGAACCTCAAAGGAGTCTTTTTCGGCATGAAGCACGCTGCGAAGCAGATGGTGAAGCAGGGCAAGGGAGGGAGGATCATCAATATCTCATCAATAGCAGGCATTGTCGGCTTCCAGGGCGCAAGCGCATACTGCGCATCCAAGGGAGGGGTAACCGAGCTTACACGCGAAGCTGCCTTAGATTATGCAAAGCATAACATCACGGTGAATGCCATCAATCCCGGAGTGATCCAGACTGACATGACAAAGCCGATGCTCAAGGATAAGGCAATGGCAAGGATGTTCCTGCAGAATACCCCTGTTGGCAGGATCGGAAAGCCTGAAGATATCGGGAATGCTGCGTTGTTTCTTGCCCTGGATGAATCCAGCTTCATAACCGGCCATAACCTCGTGGTTGACGGAGGATGGACAGCGAAATAGGCTACTGGAGCTTTTTCGCCTTCCACAACGCCACTTTTTCACCAATACGGAGAGGGTAGCGGGAGACAAAGCTTCCCCGGTTGACGGCAAGCTCGACTCTTCCGAAGTCATCAGGCATGATCAGTTCTCCCTGGCTGTGAACTTCTCCGAATGTTGAGGCAAACGGCAGTGAGATGGTTTTATACTTGAGCCTGACATTGATGTGCTGGCCTTTCTTCAAACCCAGCCTGGCAAACTCCTTCTGGAGTAGGTTCAGGTGGGCACTGCCGAACTTGTTGATGTAGATTAGCTCTGCCGAGATCATGCCATTTTCATAGACCGCTTCAGGATAAGGCGGAGCTGCAAGTTTCTTTAACTCCCTGCCAAGCCTTTGCAGCTGAAAGCCTTTGGAGATATGGGCTGCTGCAGGCGCAAAGATATCCCTTCCATGGAAGACAGGAGAGATAAGAGGGGCCATCACACTCCTGTTTTCGATCTCGTACGATTTTACAATGCCGCCAAGAAACCGGCATGCTGGCAACAGGACGCCATTGTCTGGCCCAATCAGGACGTCTCCTCTTCCTGTAAGGATGGCAATCGGCTTTCGGGCTGTGCCGACACCAGGATCAACGACAACAACATGGATAGAAGGAGGGAGGGATTGCGCAGCCTCAAGCTCCTTTGCTGCGCTTCTCAGGTCAAAATCCGGAATGCCATGCGCGAGGTGAATGACGCGGGCCTTTGGATTGATAGATGCAATGACTCCTTCCATCACCCCAATCCCGTGCGTACCAAGGCCGAAGTCAGTAATCAGTGTGATGATGCTGCTGAGTTTTGGGATGGCGCGCTTAGCGGCTCGGCGCTTCTTAGTTGCTCTGTGTTTCCTTGCTCGGGCTGCTTTTTTAGCTGCCGTCATGCCTTTGCCTAGGGCAGTCATCTATTTAAAGATAGCGAAAAGGACGGCTTCCCTGAAAATCTCTTCGAGGTTGCCATCGGAAATGCCAAGCATTTCCGGGCGCTCCTTCGGAGCACGTCGGCTCGGCTGCGCATATGACTGGAGTGACTGACATTCCCCGAATGGGGCAACTCCCTTGTCAGCGCCATGTCTTTACGTTTAAGAGCCTCGCAAAAATGACGGCAACTACATTTTCAGGGAAGCCGAAAAGGCCAAAAGGTTTTTAAAAGATGCAGAAGCCTTAGGATGGATGAACGAGCAGCAAGCCATAGAACTCCTGAAGAAATATTCCTCAGACGATGGAGCCTTCAAAAAAGTATTGGCTCATGTGCAGGCTGTCAAGAAGGCTGCATTGCGGATTGCAGACAGGATTCCAGGCACTGACAAGGAGTTCATCGCTACCGCTTCCATTCTCCACGACATCGGAAGGTTCCAGTTTCCACCAGGCTCTAAGAATGCGATCCAGCACGGCATAAAAGGAGCTGAAATCCTGAGAAAAGAAGGATTTCCAAAGCATGCCCTGGTGGCAGAGCGCCATATCGGAGTAGGCATAAGCAGGAAAGACATCAGGGAGCAGAATCTTCCTCTCCCTGATAAAGATTTTCTTCCAATAAGCAAAGAAGAAAAGATCATAGCCCATGCAGACAACCTTATTTTTGGGGATAAGGAAGGGACATTGCAGATGGTCATTGATCGGTTTAGAATGGAGCTGGGCGAGGAGTATGCCGAGAGGGTCAAGCGGCTTGCTGGCGAAGTAGAGGGCTGGCAGAGAGACTAGTTATTTCCGGGCTCAGTAGAAAGCCAGTCGGCATCGAGCTCGCTTGTGATTGAATCTATGTTTGCTGACATCCCCGAAGGGGCCTACCCTCTGTCAGCACTGCTCATGACTCCAAAGAAGCTCGCAGAAAGGATGCCGGACTTTCTACTGAGCCTTATTTCCGCAGATTGCGTTCCCTTACATAAGGCTCATGGAGCGGGATGTCCGAGTCGTCAAGCTCATACACCTCTTCAGCCTCCTTTTTGAGCTTCTTTCTCTTTTCATCCATGTTCATCATCTCCTGATGATTCAATTAATGATTCTGCATCGTTTGTGAGTAATCTATTGATGGATGCTGCATCATTGGCTGGCCAGGGCCTGCCAAGACAAGGTCCTCTTCGATCTCCCATCTCCGGCCAACAACCATATACGAAACAAACCCCGCAACATAGAAGAGCGAGGCGATCCCAAAAAAAAGGACAAGATAGGCCATCACGAAATACTGGCCTGAAGCCCACAGGCTCGGGATCGCGCCTTGCGGATGAGTTGCGTAGATCAGCAATGTTCTCAAAAAGATATAGACATACACTGCAACAAAAAAGTCAAAGACCCAGAGCGAGATATCCAGGACCCTCTTTTCTGCAGGCCAGTAGGTGCTGACTAGGGGGGCTGCTGCGAGAAAGAAAAGCGAGGCGAAGAATGCTGTCTTCAGCGGAGGGATGCTGGCGCCAAAGAGCTGATGCGTCTGGATATCAACTCCTATAAGGCTGCTTCCCACGATGGCGTCTGTGGAGATTGAGCTGATAGAGAAGATTGGGCTGAGGGCAAACGTCGCTAAGGATGCAAAGAACAGGCCAAAAAGCCAGAGAGGGATGGGAGGATGCTTGTTGCGATAGGCGCTCCACCAAAGATATGCCGGAACCCCAAGGACAAAGGCGAGAAACACCACATTAAAAAAGTATGCCCAGATAAGGAGCACAAGGTTCATGGGGCCGCTCACGTAGGCTGTATCTGCTGAGAATCGGGAGAGGATGCTGCTGTGGCCAGGGCCAAGGATTTCTGCATACAGGGGGTTTTCAAGGCCGGTGATGTAGGGGATGAGATAGATGCCGCCATCAACAAGGAGGTGAAGCACCAGCATGCCTGCCAGGCCGAGCATCAGGGTGCGCCTGTTTGAGAATAGCCCCGTGAATTGCTCATAAAACCTCGTGGAGGCTTCTCCCACCCTGTAAAGGAAGGAGTCCAGCCTGAAGAATTCCCACTGGCGCTGATAGAGCGTGAAAAAGTAGAATAAGAGGGTGATGAGTAAGAGGGGGGCATCAACAGATAGAGATATCCACTCCATGAAAAAATTAAAGACAACAACGAAGAAGGCAAACAATGCAAGGAGGATCGCAAAGAATCTCTTCAGGAGCCCTGGCCCTGGAGCGATATGACTGCTCCACTCTGCCAGGACTGCCGCATGGATGAGCAGCAGCAGCGCTCCTATCATGATTGAAAGAATAGTGATTGTTGAGGCATGCTGGCTCAGGAAGCTGAAGAAGGCTCCAAACCAGAGCGATGAGGCCTGATCAGCAATAAAAATAAGGTTTTTCGCGGCAAGGAAAAGGTAGGTCATAACAAGAGTGAAGTCCAGAACCTTATTCCCCTCTCCAAACAAGATGGTGGTGAGGCTCGCCTTGTAGAAGAGGTAGACAACTGAGGCCCAGGAGAGGATCTTCTTCAGGATATCAAGATCGCCAGGAAGCTGGTGGGTAAAATCCAGGATATTCAAGGCTATCAGGAGTCCAAGGAAAAGCTCCTCAAGCCTGTGATGCCAGTCCATAAGGCCTTTGAGCTGAAGTATTATTTATAGATATCCTTCAGTTTGGGGCATTGAAAAGTTATGCGGAGCAATAATACAGGTTAGGGTTGCTGCCAATTTTGCGAGGCTCTATAAACTTAAGGAAGCGCAGCGGAGGGGGTTGTCCCTTACGGGCGAGGTGCCGCTCTTTGCTGAAAACATGAAGAGCCGAGCTGCTCCGAAGGAGCGACCAAAAATGCGAGGCATTTTTGAGCACGGCGGCAACCGCTACAAAGCAACCTTGCCATGTTACCAGCAAAACAGCAACAATTAAATATCCTGCAGACATAGATATCGATATGAAAGCCCAGATCAGCTTCGAATACATCATTATCGCAGGGCTTGTGCTTGTGATGGTCATCCCGTTGTTCTTCTACAGCCTGAGGGAGACTGAAACAGCACTCAGCTCCAATAAGGCAGGGGATGCTGTTGAGGTCCTGGGCAGAACTGTGGATACTGTTTATTCAATCGGGCCGGGAACAAGGCATTATGTTACGGTTGACCTGCCCAAAGGAGTAACCTCAGTTTCTGTGCAGAACAAGAGCGTAACCCTGAAGGTAAAACAGTATGGCGGCATTGCTGACGTCTTCGCAGACACAAAGGCCCCATTAGTGGGAAGCTTCCCCATCAATCCTGGAAGGCATACTATCCTGGTTGAAATGCTTGATTCAGGGTATGTTAGGATAGGATCGGCAAATGATACAATTGCTCCTCAGGTAACCTGGACAGATCCTTCAGGCCTGGTATGCAACAGGTATATTACGCTGAAGGCGCTTACGAATGAGCCCTCTGGCTGCAGGTTTTCCTCAATAGACCAAGGCTACGGCTCAATGCCAACTCCGTTTGCCGGCTCCTCCTTGACGCATGACTATATCCTAGGATTCCAGGATGAAGGAGACTATGCCTACTACATCCGCTGCATGGATCCATTTGACAATGTTATGCAGAGCTCAGCAGTCATGAGCTATGTCATTAATCTAAGCCTTTGCGGACTTTCAGGGAATGCTACAAATGAATCAATCCCTCCGAATATCAGGCTTTTGTTTCCCGGGAATGGCTATGCAGACACTTCAGGAAGCGTTGTGTTCTCGTATAATGTCACAGACCATTCTCCAATCAGCCACTGCAGGCTGATATTCAATTCCAGCATCATGCAGACCTCGTATTCTGTTGAACGGGACATTGCCCAGAATTTCACCCAGCCTGTTGACAAAGGATCATATCTCTGGAGCGTGAACTGCACTGACGTCTGGGGGAACCAGAACAGAAGCCTGTCCAGATTGTTTTCCACAAATTTCTCCCAGGACCTTGACATTCCTGTTGTCAGAAGCATTGCGCCTGCAAATAACAGCATCAGGAACTACTGGCTTGTCAGCTTCATCTATAATGTGACTGATGCTTCTTCAGGGATCTCCTCCTGCAGCGTCAATATGAGGGGGCTGCTGGACGCAAATTCCACCTTGTCCTGGAGCATTGCAAGCGCGCCTATTGTTGAGAATGCTTCCCAAAGCATTATTATGCCTTTGCTGAAAGGCAATTATTCATGGAATATCTCCTGTGTGGATGACAGCCTTAACGGAAACAAAGGAGTTTCTGAAAATAGAAATCTCCGCATCAACATCTCTGCAGGAGAGGAAGCTTTCCTGGACAGCTGCTCAGGATGGTGCGGCTACAGCGGCTTGCGGGATGGAACATGCGAAAATTCTGAGAACAAGTGCGCGGATAACTGCGGGCTTCCCTACTCCTCTTCCCATGACTGCTACGCAGGCCAAAATGTTTCGCAAACCTACTGCAACACAGGAGGGGCAGAGGCGGATACCTGCTGCTGCATCGCGTAATGGCAGTCAGGATAGTTTGTTGGCTTCGGTTTTTGTAATGGGGCCCAACAAAAAAAGAGGGTTCCTAACAGCTGGACTCTCGAACAAGGAAGATGAAAAGACAAACAGCAAAGCTTCTCCTTTTGGCAGCATTCCTCCTTGGAGCTGTTATCCTTGTTCGGTTGCAGCAGATGCCCGGGCCACAGTATGTTGGCCTTGCAGCAGAACATGGCAGTGAGCATGGCAGCGATATAGCATGCGCTGATCTGCAAAGCTGCTGCAGGCAGGGAGGAGGAGTATACTGTGCCTACACTGATGATAGAGTGGATGAGAACGACGGAGTGGACGAGAAATGCTGCAATCCTGGAGAAAGCTGCTCATCGTTATCTATAGGAGTTAAGCTATCTTCCTGCAATGCTGCCGATGACACTGCATGCCCTAAGAAATGCCCGGGAAGAGAGGCTTATAGAGGAATTGACCGCTGCTGCAGAATAGACGATGTCTGTGGCAATGAAGCTAATCATGGTGCTGCTGTCTGCGCTCAGGATATAAGTGATTGCAAGAATCCCTGCAAAGGGGAAAAGAGGATATTGAGGACAGATTTCAGGGGTTTAAATATTTGCTGCGATGCTGATGAGAGATGCAGCCATAATACCGGAGCTGCGGTTTGCACAGGAGATCCCAACAAAGGATGCCAAAGAGACGAGACAAGATGCGACTCAGATCCTGATGGCGGCACACGCCAATCTAGAAATTTTGGGACGATGGATGACGATGAAGGATACTTCCTCTGCTGCAGCAGAGACACTCCTGTATGTGTTTCTGGAAGCGCAACCTCAAATGGAAGGCCCAACTGTGTTCGAAGAGAGGATTAAGGAAAAAAGGCGTGTGACACAAATGAGAAACTTACCTTGGATTCCCAATATAATCAAAATTTAAAGTAGAATCAGGGCCGTAGAAATCCCTCACTATCCTATCGATAACATGCTCAATCTCTTCAGGCTTCATGGATCCATACGCAGTAAACCCATAAGAGTCCAATAGTTTTCTGTCAGCATCAGAAAATCCGCCTTCCATGAGATCCCGCCGGACAACCTCCCGTATTCTCTTCTCTTCGGTTCTTTTTGTTTCAATCCCTGAGCATGCAGCCAAGCCTGCAATGCCAGCAACAGCGGGAGCTGCCTTTATGAGAGTACTCAAGAATTGCCTTCTGTCCGGGGTTTCCATAGGAAGGTATAAGATAGGTTTGCCTATATAAATGTTTCTATTTTAACTACTATATAGGGAGTACTAATGATGTGGCTCTTCAGCAAGTGAAACCGCACCCAGGAGCCAGGCCGTCTTTGGAGAGAGGAGACGGATCAAAAACAGCAAAAAATCGGTGGCTTTATATATAATGGGCTATATTCTCCTATAGGTGATACATAATTGCACCGACAACGATACAAATAGACAAGTCCACCGTTAAGTCTCTGAAGGCGGTACGGGAATACCCCCGGCAGACGTATAATGAGCTGATCAAGCAGATGCTCAAAGTCTTCGACACTGCAAGGAAGGGAAACCAGTATGACGAGTTTTTGCATAAAATCCAGCAGCCCAAGATGAGAGAGTTATGGGATAACGCCGAAGATGAGGCATGGGAACGTGCTTAAATCAGGCGATGTGGTTCTTGCAGATATCCAATTTACCGATACCTTTGAGATAAAGAAACGGCCTGCCCTTGTTCTGTTTGAAGAATTTGGCAACGTCGTTGTTGCCGGAATCACGAGCAACACTGGAATGAAAGGCGTTTCTGTAACGAAGAAAGAGGGAGCGATAAAAGACAGCATCATAAAACTCAATTATATTTTTACTATTTCTCATGCAATGATTGAAAAGACGCTGTTTTCTTTATCAACAGGCAAGAAGAAAGAAGTGTTTGATGCACTGGTTGGAAGACTTGATGCATTGCGATGAGGAGGATTTGTCTCAACGGATCGATCCCTGCAAAACACATACTTGCGGACAAAAGAAAAATTAATACAAATAGGACTAAAACAACCAAGATGAAGCAGCAGACAGCCAAGCTTATTCTCCTGGCAGCGTTCCTTTTCGGAGCTGTTGTCATCATACGATTGCAGGAGGAACCCTCTTCGTCATTTATTGGCCTTGCAGCAGAACATAGCAGTGAGCATGGAAGCGATATCGGATGCGCTGATCTCAGGGACTGCTGCACAAGGAGCGGAGGCACTTATGCTGCATTTGGCTATGATCCAAGTCGTCACTCTGCCATGTCCAGATATCCGAGAAAGGATGAGAAATGCTGCAATCCTGGAGAAACCCCTTATGAGGCTGAAATCACGGTGTTCGGATTTGGCTGGAGGGGGGTTCTTTGCAACGCCGCATCGAATTGCCAGAGCAAATGCAAAGGAATCCAGGGAAGCGCAGCAGGGGATAGAGGAAAGCAGTTTTTAGAATATGCGCGCTGTTGCAGGACTGATCAAACCTGCTTCGGCGAGCCTGCCTATGGAACTCCAGTCTGCAGTGATCTTGATCCGAATGACCCCAATGAGAGATGCCAGACTCCAGTAACCTGCTCGGGAAAAGAAGGGGGGCATGGAGTTGATGTTAGGGGTGTGACGCTTTGCTGCAGCGCAGGCGCAAGATGCCTCCATACTAATGGTTTCCCAATATGCAGCGGAGGCTGCAGCCCTGAAACTGAGATCGAATGCCCCTCAGCTAACCGGAGATATGGAATAACAGATGAAGAGAGGAGTTTTAGTATCTGTTGCAATAAGATTGAGGAATATTGCATACCAGGATCGCAAACAAATGAAGGCAGACCGTTCTGCATAGCGTATCAGTAGGGGGGAACAGGAGACCAGCGCTGAAGGGAGTTCAGGAAATCATCGACAAATAGCTTATCTTCCATGGCTTTTTGATAGCTTTCATACCCAGCTTTCTTAGCAGCGTCGCTCAGGATTCTTTTCTCAAAATCATCCATGCAGCCTTTTCTTGCATACTCCTGAAATGCTCTGGCTGCTTTCTGAATATCCTGCTCTTGGGCTATTGTTGATTCTAGCGATGCGGGCTGCTCGACTCTGGTTGGGGCGGCGCATCCGCTGAGCATGGAAGCAGCTAATGCAACATACAAAGGGAGTCTTTTAACGTGAATCGCCATACTGGAGTATAAGGCATATCCCCATATATAAATCTTTCTATTTTAACTACTTAAAAGAGGTAATAAGATACAGGCCAGTTCGCCTAAACCCACAGCAACATTTTTATAGAATGCTTCTGCCTTAAACTGCATGCCCAAAGCCCAGATGCAGGCGTTTTCCTATGTTCTCATAGCTATTGTCGCATTAGGCATCCTGATCACATCGTATAGCCTGACCATAGGTTTTCGTGAGAAGCAGTGCATTGCAGAGCTGACTTCGTTTATTACATCAAATTGAAGCGAAGCCGAGAGGGTAGTCTAGAGGCGGGGCGGCCGTTTCGTTCATGCGAACAAAGTAAGCCATCAAGAAAAATAAGAGAAGTGGAGATAAATTATCTTTTTTTCTTTTTGTATTCTATCCAATCATGATTAGATACTGCAACTTTATCTGCTAATTGGAAAATGTGTGCATATACACTTGCGGGAACGCCTTCACTTCTATGATTTATAATACAGTCCTCTATTAAACTTAAATAATCTTTATACTCGGGATATTGATTAATAAACTTCGTCACAAATTTTATACTTTCTTTATGATGATTTTCTTTATCGATAATCTTACCCAGATCATGTAACCAGCCAGCCAGTATAAAAACTACAGGATCTAAATCAGTGTTTTTGATCATACCTAAACAAGCATCAACAACACATTGGCAGTGTATCCAATGCTTTTCATCATCCCACTCATTTTGAAAGAATGTTTTGACACTTTGCTCTGCTCTAATCTGTTTTAATAGGGACATGTATTTTACCTCCATATAAGCGTGCTATCCTTTTTTGCCGAGTAGCCAAGACGTCTAAAAATTCAGCAAAGGGTTGTTTGCCATAATATCTGCTACCCTGGATAAAATCAAATATAGATTGACTTCTTAATAACCTTAATTCTTCATTATATTCCATAGCTTCAGATACGAATCTTGCATATGCTTTGGATTCAGGATGTTTTTTAATAAAAGCAGTATACCTCTTTTGCGCGCTATACGCTGAAATCATTTTTTTTCTGTGTAAATCTTGCATTTTTTCATAAACATCATCTATTGATGTTTCCTCTGGAATATTTCGCATGGCAAACCTGTCTACCCAATCATCGGTGTATTGTTGGAGTATATCAATTAATCTAAATCTTGTTGAACCATTTTTACAAAACCATCTATCATCCCATTGACTAAACCATTGGGACCTTTCATTTGATTGATCTTTTTGTGCTAGTTGATGGCCTTGATGCATTAATGAATACATTCTTTGTTGATGAAAAAAAGATCTCCCACTGGGTACACATAATAATTCTACGGGAGTTTTTTCTAAATCTATCATTTTATCCATAATAAGAGACTCATAATCTAAATGTCTTTCCCACTTTTCCCGGTATCCCTCAATAGATAGATGATCTGACTTTAATAGTCTTTCTCTATGTTCGTTTTTAATGGCGATTAGGTTACTTACCGTCCCTTCTTGATTGAGATGATCAAATATTGCTTCTCCAACAAAAATGCCACCAAAGATTAGTTCAGTAATGGTATTATCAAAATGTAAATCATCATGAGGTAATTGATAATCGCTTACTATTTTAGGTCTATGAACTTCCAAAAACAGTTCTCTTGCTTTCATTTGATTTGCTTGCGGCGACTCTCTCATTTATATTTCTCCATAAATCTTTCAAAAAATCGTGATGTTTCTTGATCAAAACATTTGATCACTTGGATTGTTGCACTTAAATAATCCATCTCTGAATAAAATTTTTCTGATTTCATCCAAAAACGTCTAGCAATTTTTCTTTTGTTCCTAAAAAAAGAATTTTCGGGGGTTCTTACAAAATCTTTTTCAAAATCTCTTAAGGTGAATATGTCTCCAAATATATTTTCATCGTCCAATAAGAATGGGGGGAAAGTGTCTATATAGGCCCATTGACCTTCTTGTGTTTGCATCCAGTTCTCAGGTTTAGCATCTAAACCGACAATTTTATCTGATTTTGAAATAAAATTTAAAGAGTCATATAATAATTGTTCGTATATCGCCCTCTTTGCTTTTGGAGGGGCATCACTTTGTAGAAACTGTTCATAGTTAACGCCACCAATGAAAGATTGAGTGAGATAAAATAAATTTCCATCTCTATTAATCTCTGTGGGTACAGTAGTTAATGAAAGTCTAAGTTCGTTATGATATGCTTCTTGTAATTGAACTAATCTTGTGATTGTTTTATCATCAGCAACAAAAAAACCTTTAACAACTGTTTGATCAACTTTTCTGGGTACGCCATAGTTACCCCTAAATGTTCTTAATGGGAGGTACTCTTTGAATGGAAGTTCTCCATTTTGGGTCCTTACATCTTCAATTTCTACCATATCAACTAGATCTTCATTCATTTTTAAGTCTATTTTTAGTAATTTAGAAGTAGTGATTAAAATATGTTTATAAATGTTTGTTCTTTGTTTGGCTTGTGCTCACCAGTGATGTGCTACAATGCTCATTTTGAATAGACCCCCTATAGGTGGCATTGAAAAGTCATGCAGCGCCCTCTTGTGAGCCATTATAACGGAGCGGCGGCACAGCGACAAGGGGGTTGTCCCATCCGGGGAATGTCGCTATTCTGCTTGATTTGCACATGGCGAACTGCTCCGCAGAAGCGACCAAAAATGCGAAGCATTTTTGAGTACTGGCGCTGCCGAGCGAAGCGAGCAACTTTTCGATGCCACCCCCCTATAGCAACATTCTTATACTTCATTTCCAAGCAAAACAGATATGCCCAAAGCCCAGATGCAGGCATTTTCCTACGTTCTCATAGCTATTGTCGCATTAGGCATCCTGATCACATCGTATAGCCTGACCATAGGTTTTCGTGAGAAGCAGTGCGTTGCAGAGCTGACTTCGTTTATTACAGGAATCCAGGCAGACTCTCCAAGAGTATCAAGGCAGGCGGGGGCTGTCCTTGAGAAAAGGTATAAGGGATTTTGCGGAGCAGAGAGAGTCTACTTTGTTGATGAGGATATCAAGAACAGAGTGTTGAACAATCCTCCGTTTGCTCGTCTTCCGTTACTGGTTGATTCTCTTGCCTCTGACACTGGCAACAATATGTACATTGTCAAGAAAGGAAAGATCTTGGATCAGGTCAATATCGGAGAGCTGAACATAGGTTATCCTGAT